>JALYYE010000187.1 GCA_030946735.1 Candidatus Dormiibacterota bacterium | reverse complement strand
ACAAACAGAGTAACATCAGAAGGGCAATTCGGCTTGTTTCCAGAAGGCAGCGACGAGCATTTTGCGGCGCTGGGTTCGTTTGAGCTTGGCGCGGGCGAAGGCGCTGAGTTCGGCGAAGTCTTTTGGACAGAAGTTTGGCATCTCATGCTGTTTCCAATGCGCCCACAGGTACTCGACGGGATTGAGTTCTGGTGCGTAGGGCGGCAGGAATTCAAGCCTTATGTCGCCGCCTTCGGTCTCGACGTAATCACGCACCAGGCGGCTGCGATGGGCTTGCAGACGATCCCAAATGATGAAGAGCTTGCGAGGGGCGAGATGGCGCCTAAGATTTCTGAGAAAGGCGACGATTTCGGGCGCGCGAACGGCACCTTTGACGAGCTTGAAATAGATGTTCCAGAAGGTGATGCCCGCCACGGCGGAGAGCTGGTTCCATGTGAAGCTGTATTGCAGGACCGGCGTCTTGCCTCTGGGCGCCCAGGTGCGAACGCGGTGGGGCCGTTCGCTCACGCCGGACTCGTCGATGAAGACGATGGTTCGGCCTTCTCTCGCACAGTTTTTTTTAGTGTCGGCCAACGCTTCTTCTTCCAATGCTGGATGGCGGCCTCGTCGCGCTTCCTAGCCCGGCCACTCGGCCGCTGGCAGGAGAAGTTCAGCCCCTTGATGAGCCGCCACACGCCTGACTCCGAATACCGCCTGGAGCTGATCTTCTCGATAAGCTTGCCCACCCGCGCCAGCGTCCACAAATCGGTGGCATATCCTTGCGCCAAGGCACCGGCTTCGAGCGCTGCAACCAATCGTTTCTTCTCGGCATCGGTCAGCCGCGGCGGTCGCCCGGTGCGTGGCGCCTTGCGCAGCGCCCGGCGTCCATTCATCGCGAGCGCCCGCTCCCAGCGCCAGACCGAGGTGCGGCTCACCTTGAACCGACGCGCCACCTCCGCTGCCTTTACACCACGGTGCAGCAAACGCGCACCATCTAAACGCCGCGCTTCCAGTTCCGCACGATCTCGCGTCTTGCTCATGAGCCCATCCATGCCTTCGAAAACCCATAGCATAGATGTTAGGAACTGTTACTCAGTTTGTCAAGGATCAATAAGTCAAGCCACCATTCGTCTGTAACAATTGGCGGGGGCACCCCCTTGCTGATGAGAAAATCCCGAGCGACGATTAGCGGGCTCTCTTCTGGACGCAGCTTCTTAAGTAGCACGTTCACCACTGCTTCCATACCGCGAACCGAAGAGACGGCGAACACATCGGCTAGCGGCGGTGAGTACTTAAGGATTTGGTCACGATCAATGCGGTGCCAGATCGGCAGAACAACCTTACGGTCCTCCGCAATCTCGCGCGCTACCAGGCCATTCAGCTCGCGCTGTGGCCAGCGCTTCTGGAAGAAGTGCTGACTAAGTACGACGATGCCAAATCGGGAATCGGCTAGGCCGCGGTCGATTGCTTCGCGCAAGCTGTCGCCGATGTTCAACGCAAATTCGTCGTACCAAACATCAAGGTGATGGGCGCGAAGCGCTTTTGCGAGCGGTCGGACGAAATCATCCTTGTCCTCGCTGGCGTGGCAGATGAAGACGTCGTGCAGCAATTGCTCCTCTGGAAACCAACAGTGATAGACCCCATCCCAAACTCAAATAATGCCAACGCGCAAGCTGAAGATAGCGCGTCTTACTGCCAGGCCCAAAAATAGACAACCCAGCTCGCCGCGCCGGTCGAGACAGCAAGAGCGACACAGACGGTTGCCGCGCAGCGGCGCAAGACACTCGCGGTGGCAAGGCCCGCGATCTTCCAGGCAAGAACCATCGACCAGACGGCCGCGCCGCCGAGCAACAGCGCCCGCAACGGGCCAACAAATCCGAGCGCGAGACCCTCGGCCCGCAGCATGGTCACGGTGATGGCGCTCAACCCAAGAAACACCCCGCAGGCCGCGACGGGAATGAGGCTTTGCGCGAAATGATGAAATCGCGGGCCCGGCGACGGTCCAAGGCTGCGGGCGGCAAGCCACAGGCATAACGAGACCGCTGCGCCGATCGCGATCGCGGTCGCCATGATATAGGCCAAAAGCACGCCGCCATCGAGAAAGCTCATTTGATCATTGACGCTGGGATAATCGGTCAAGACCCACCACGGCGGCTGCAGCGTGAGCGGCCACAGCACATTATGATCGACGAGCCAGCCGGCCAGCGCCTGCTTCAGCGCGACGAACCACGGGCTGACGCTCCAATGGAATGCGCCACTCGCAATGCCCATCAGGCCGAAGACGATGAGCAAGCTTTCCCAGGGTTTTGCCGCCGCGCCCGCGACATGCACGATTTCATGATTGGGCGAGCGCGGCGCCAGGCTGATCGCGTCGCGAAAGCCGTCGCAACGGCCGCACATGTGGCAGTCGGCGCCGCCGCGCATGGTCTTGATCGCGACGAGCGGCGCACAGTTGACCGCCCGCACCCCGGCGTTGCCGGATTGACGCGACAGGGTCCAGGCATCCTGGTCGACGCAGAAATGCACCGGGGCAAGCTTGGCCAGCAAGCCGAAGACGCCGTTGACCGGGCAGAGAAAGCGGCACCAGACCCGTTTGTTACGGCCATAAAGATAGCCGGTGACGATCGCGCCAAAAGTCGATCCGCCGAGAATGAGCAGCGCCGGTTTTGGATATTGATAGACGCTGA
>JALYYE010000184.1 GCA_030946735.1 Candidatus Dormiibacterota bacterium | reverse complement strand
GCGCCGAAGCGCCTCGACGAGGACGGCGTCATCGGCGCGCCGCTCAACCTCGTCGAACGGGTTGGGTGGCGGCGGCGCCCAGAAGCGCAGCAGGGACCAGCGCGTGCGATGGCGGGCCTGGTCCCGGACGATGTTCAAGATGGCCTTGTAGAGCCAGCGCTTGAACTCACTCCGTTCTTGCGGCGTGTTCCTGGCTGCCCACACGTTGGCGAATGCTTCCTGCACGATCTCCTCTGCCTGCTCCCGGTCATGCACGAGCGTCATCGCGAAACCGAGGGCGTTGTTTTCCAGCTCCACTACCAGGGGTTCGAACCACGGCCGATCAGTCGACTTCAGAGCGTCCTCCCTTTGGGGAATCCCACGGCACAACGCCCGAGCGGCTGCGACGTTACAGGCAAGTTAGAGCAGCGCGCGCTCCTTCAGTTCCAGGTAGCGCTCCACCAGTGACGGGCTGAGCCGGCCGGCCTCGACGTCGAGCCCCAGGACACCGCCCTGGCGCAGTTGCTCGAAGCTAGCCCGACGCGCGGCCAACAGCTCTTCGGCCGCCGCCCACTCGTAGGCGCGCGAGACCCGCTCGATCGGGGCGTCGCGGGCCGCCAGCACCTCGGGGTCGGACATGGCGACGACCATCACCAGGTGGCGCCGGCTCAAGCGGATCGCGTGGGCAACCAGGTCGCGCGATGCCTCGGGATCGAGCACGTCGGTGAGCACCACCACCAGCGAGCGACGGCTGACCCGCAAGGCGAGCTGCGCGAAGGCCTCAGAAAAATCGGGCTCGGTGTATTCGGCTTTGACGTCGTACAGCACCTTGTTGAGCTGGGTCACCTGGGCGGGACCGCGCTGCGGTGCCAGGTAACGGCGCACGCCGTCGCTGAAGGTGAGCATCCCAACCTTGTCCCCCTGGCTCTGTGCCACCCAGGCCAGGAGCAAGGCCGCGTTGACGGCGTGATCCAGCTTGGTCAGGGACCCGGCCGGGGCAGTCATCAACCGTCCGCAATCAAGCGCGATGATCGCCTGCTGGCCGCGCTCGGCTTCGACCTCCATCACCACCGGACTATCGCGCCGTGCCGTTGCCTTCCAGTTGATGCGCCGGACGTCATCGCCAGGCAGGTAGTCGCGCAAGCCCGCAAATGCCGTGGTAGCCCCCGGCGGACGGGCCCGCCGGAGTCCCGTCATGATGCGCATTCCGCGACGCAGCATCAGCTCGTAGCGCTTGATGGCGAGCACGTCGGGATAGACGGCAGCCGGCTCGTCGGCCTTGATTCGCACCTGCCGCATGAGCCAGCCACCGCCTCGCCAGCAGCGAAGGTCAACCGGCCCGAACGCGTAGCGGCCGCGATGGGGCGGCTGCACTGTGTACTCGACGCCCAGCAAGCCTTCCCGGTCGAAGGTCCCGGTGAGGATCCGGCGATCGGGCTGCAGGTCCGTGGGCACGTGGTCGGCGACCTGCGCGGGAAGTCCGGCCGCGTCCGAGTGGGCGACCAGCAGCTGGACCGAATGGACTTCACCAAGGGAAAACGGCTGGGGAAGGACCCGGCTCGCCATGAAGCCGGACTTCTTCGGTAGCCGCGCCGCGTCGGCGAGGGCGAATCCCAGCAGCGCCGCGTAGTAGGCAAGAAAAACGATGAGGAATAGCGGATGCACGATGATCAGCAGGATCGGGACCGACCCGAGCAGCAGGGCGATCAGAAGGCGCCGCTGCGGGACCAGCGTCACTGCCGCACCCTAGCGCGGCGGCGTAACCCGGGCGATGACGGAGTCGAGCAGGCTGTCGGCGGTCTGTCCGCCGACCTCGGCCTCGGGCCGAAGCAGCAGGCGATGTCGGAAGGTGGGACGCAGCAACCCTTTCACGTCGTCGGGGGTGACGTAGTCGCGTCCGTCAAACGCCGCGGCCGCCTTGGCGGCGAGCATCAGGAGCACCTCCGCCCGCGGACTCGCGCCCAGCACGAGCTCGGCGGCCTGCCGGGTGGAGACCGCCAGTTCGATGATGTAGCGTCGGACCTTCTCCTCGACGGTCACCTTGCGCGCTTCCTCGCGGCATTCCATGATGGCCGCCGCATCGAGAACCGGCTCGACGCCGGCGCGCGCCGGATCCCTCAGCTCGATGCCGGCATCCCACCGCCGCAGCATCTCGAGCTCCTCAGCCGGACTGGGGTAGGGCATCACGGCCTTGAAGAGGAAGCGATCCTGTTGCGCCTCGGGTAGCGGGTAAGTCCCCTCGTACTCGATCGGGTTCTGTGTGGCCAGCACCATGAAGGGATCGGGCAACGCCTGCTGATGGCCTTCGAGGCTCACGCCGCGCTCCTCCATCGCTTCCAGCAAGGCCGCCTGGACCTTGGCCGGGGCGCGGTTGATCTCGTCGGCAAGCAGGATGTTGGTGAACACCGGTCCCTGGCGAACCCGAAACGACCGCGACTGCAGGTCATAGACCGAGGTGCCGACGATGTCGGCCGGCATCAGGTCAGGCGTGAACTGCACCCGGCCGTACTGCAGCGACAGAAGACGGGCGATGGTCTTGGCCAGCAGGGTTTTGCCAACTCCCGGCACGCCCTCGAGAAGGACATGGCTTTGCGCGATCAGGGCAAGGGCGCAGAGGCGGACGGCCTCGTCCTGACCCACAATTGCCTTCGACGCCTCGGAGCGAAAACGCGCGTAAAAGTCGGCAGCCTTCATGCGGACTCCTTGTGGTTCTCGACGGTCGACTGTGGATAGGCTAGGTCGTGCAGGCGCCGGGCCATCTCCAGCACGGCGCCCTCGGAGGTTGTAGCCGCCGGAAGCTCGGCCTCGGCCCGGGATAATTCGGCGGCGGCGCCGGGTGAGCGTTGCGCGATCTTTTCGAGTAGCAGCGTCGACGGCGTCGCGCTGCCGACTCCGACCCGTTCCGCCACCGTGCGGCGAGTCGCCGAGAGCAAGGTCTCCAGGGTGACCCGACGAGCCCCGGTCCGATGCAGCAAGCTGCCCACCGCGGTCGCGTACTCGGCACTCGAACGGTCTGCGGCCTGTCGCAGTGGAATCGGCGGCCCGAAGGCGCGACCACGCAGGGCAAGGCCCGCGAAAATGACGATCACGGCCAGCGCGAGGGCGGCGCCCCATGGGGTCAGCACCCAGGCCGTTGCCGCCGGCACGTTGCCCGCGATCTGGCCGTGGTGAAACTCATCGAAGAGAACGGCCCCACCGTTGGGCGTGAGCGCGATGAGATCGGCGGCGAAGCGGCCGTTGTCGGCCAATCGAAGGTAGCCATTGCAGAGGATCAGTGGGTCGCTCATGGCGATCAACTGGCCGGACCCGACCGCCATGCGCACGGCCATCGCGTCGCCGCGCGCGTTTCGCAGCAACGGTACTTGTGATGCCGAGGTCTTGAAGGCGGCGGCCGATCCGGCGCCGGAGAGCGAATTCACGCCACCGAGGATGGGCGCCGCGGCACGGGCGGGAGCGTCGACAGCCGACCTCGAGCGGTGCAGGCCGAACTGCG
>JALYYE010000178.1 GCA_030946735.1 Candidatus Dormiibacterota bacterium | reverse complement strand
CAGCCCTCCAGGTCGAGGTCGGCTCGGAAGGCGCGGATGTCGTCGTCGATTCGGCCGGTCCCGAGATCTTCACTTTTGACGAACTGGTTCATCTGCTTCGCCGGGCGATGAACCTCCACACGCTGGTCGTGCACGTGGCGCCCGTGCTAGCCCTGGCCGCTGCCACCGTGGCGGGCCGCCTGGCCGGTGACATGCTGCTCACACGCGATGAGCTCGACGACCTGATGGATGACATTTTGATCTCTCACGAGCCAGCCCGCGGCACCACGCGCCTCTCGGACTGGCTGCCGTTACACCGTGACGAGGTGGGGCGCCGCTACGCATCCGAAATCGCGCGCCACTACCGAATCAGTGCGAAACGCTAGGAGGAACTGCGATCGCCAAGGCGATTCCGTCCGGGTCCTTGAAATTGACGATCGGGCTCGTCTTCATCTCGATCACGCCCGAGTGCGCGACGCCGTGCTCGGCCAGCCTCGTCGCCCAGGCGTTTACTTCCTCGCGGCTGGCGACCGCGAAGCAGAGGTGATCCAGCCCGGTTCGAAAGGGCGTAAACGCGTCGTTGGTGCCGTCGGCGGAGTGGTTGAGGCCGAGGAGGAGGCTCGTGGCGGGCATCCCCATGATGACCGCCGTCCGCTGGCCCCTGGTCTCTCGGAAGAGTTCCTTGAAGCCCAGCACGTCCGCGTACCAGGCGACGCTGCGCTCGAGGTCGGTTACGGTCAGACCGGCATGGCGAAACCCGCTGATACTCATGTTCCGATGTCCTCCTTGCTGCTGCTTGCTGGGCGCCACCGCCGAGACGTCGACCCTCTTACCGGTGGCGAAACGGCAAGCGGCTTCAACCAGCGAGGCGACCACGTCCAACTCGTGCTCGTTGCGAGGCGCGTAAACCATCACGTGCGTGGGCGGCAGCGCAGCGGAAGCAACGAGCGGATGTGGCTCCGCCCAGCCGGCATCGCACGCGGCGGCCGCCAAGTCCGGTGGGAGGCAGACGTGCAGGCTTTGGTCCTCACCGGGGTGGAGATGCGCGAACTCGCCGCCGATGAAGAAGGCCTCTGCGGGTCCGCCGGCCGTCGCCCGATCGAGCAGCAGAGCCCGGGCGCCGGGGACCGAGATCCCGGTAGGGCCTTCGCTCACCCCAGGGAGGGCGAACACGCGCTCCGCCAACCGGCGCCGAATGCCTTCACCCAGGGGCTGCTGGTCAACCTGGGAATGCGGCAGCCCGGGCGTCGTCGCCGGTCGTGGTCCCTGCCTGACGGGTAAGGTTTGCATGGTCGCCTCCGCCAACTGTAATATGATTGTGTAACGGCATTCTAGCAACCGAGGGCTCTGTATGTCAACTGAGACACGTCGGCCGGTCGCGACCGCAAAGTCGCGCGTCGGACGGCACGAACGTCGTCGCGCTACCCGAGAGCGCATCGTCCGGTCGGCGGCCGCGCTGTTTATCCGCGATGGCTATCTCGCCACCACCATGGCCGGCATCGCAACAGAGGCCGGAGTCGCAGTACAAAGCCTCTACCTCATTTTCGGCAGCAAGCTCGACATCCTCAAAGCCGCCCTCGACGTGGCCATCGTCGGAGACTTCGAGCCCGTCCCCCTCTTGGAGCGCGAGTGGGCCAGGCGGCTGGCTGAAACTCCGGATGGACCGGAGGCGGTGCGCCTGTTAATGAGCGAGGTGAAGCGCATCCTCGGCCGTACCTACCCGATCTACGCCGTGGTGCAGGCAGCGGCGGCAAGCGAGGCGGGTGAGCTCCTGGCCGAGAATAAGCGCCAGCGCCACGAGGGCAACCGCGTCAAGGCCGAAGAACTCAGTCGCAAGCCGGGGTTCGCTCGCGGCCTGACAATCGCCACCGCTGCCGACATGATCTACGGGCTAGCCGGCGAGGATCTCTACGGCCTACTCGTCGTGGACCGGGGGTGGTCGCCAGAGAAATGGGAGAAGTGGTGCGCGGACATTTTGATCCGCACCCTCTTCCCGCAGCCGACGACCGACGACCGGCGGGAATGAATCGCCAGGTCGGTCAGCGGCTCGCCTTACGTTTCCGATCGACGTAGTCGAGGAGCACGTAGTCGCCCAGCCGGTCGGCGCTGGCAAAGAAAGCGCGGCCGCCGTTCATGCGGGTCATCTGCTTGACGAACGACACCAGGTGATAGTCGTTGTCGAGCATGAAGGTGTTGATCACGATGTGCTCGCGCGTGCAGCGCTGCACCTCGAGCAGCGTCTTCTGGAAGGTTTCCGGTAGCGGCGGATAGAAGAAGACCGCGTGCTGCCCTTCCATGTGCGCCGTCGGTTCGCCGTCAGTGACGATGATGACCTGCTTGTTGCCGGTCTTGTGCCGGTTCAGAAACTGGCGGGCCAGCATCAGGCCGTGCTGGATGTTGGTCCCGTAGATCGACTCGTTGTAGGTCAGCTCCGCCAGCTGGTGCGACTTGACCGGGCGCGCGTAGTCACTGAAGGCGATCACCTGCAAATAGTCTCGGGGGAACTGGCTCCGGATCAGCGCATCGAGGGCCAGCGCGACCTTCTTGGCGGCATAGAAATAACCGCGCAGCGGCATCGACCGGCTCATGTCGATCATCAACACCGTAGCCGACTGGGCGCTGAACTCGGAGCGATAGACTTCGAAATCGTCGGTCTTGAGGCGGATCGGCTGCTGCGATCCCTCGCGCCGGAGCGCGTTCATCAGCGTCTGCTCGACGTGCAGGTTGAAGGCGTCGCCGAACTCGTAGACCTTGGTCTCGTCGGAGCGCTCTGACCCGAGACCACGCACGCTGATCGGGTGATCGCCAAAGCGGTCCCGCTTCAATCGCGTGTAGAGATCGCGTAGCGCCTTCTGCCCGATGCGGCGCATGCCCCGAGGCGTCAGCTCCATGCCACGCTTGCCGCGCTGCACGTAGCCCTTCTTCTCCAGCTGCGAGGCAAGCTCGCTCATCTGGTCCGCTGCCTGGCGTGCATCGTTTCCCAGCAGCTGCTGGAGCTGTTGAGACTGCTCCGGTGTCAGCTGCCGGCCCTGGTAGCCTTCGCGCAGCGCCGCCTCCAGGTCCTCAATGCCCTGCAGCCGCTCCATCAGCGAAAGCGCCTCTTGCATCGGCAGCGACTCCGAGCCGTAGAAGGCGTAGCGGCTGCCAAGGCTCGGGCGAGGCGAGAGCAGCTCGAGCTGGGCGGCGAGCTCCGCCATCTGGTCCTGCAGCTCGGGGTCGTTCAGAGTGGAGGCGAGCAGATCCTGCATCTGCTGGCGCATTTCCGGCGACAGCGACTGCATCAGTGAGTCCATCTGCGCCATCTGCTTCTCGAGATGCTGGATCAGCTCGTCGAGCGTCTTCGGCGGGTCGGGACCGAAGAAGTGGCCGAAGCGCTGCATGAACTGCTCGAACTTGGGCGTCTTGCCTTCGAGGCGATCTCGCAGCATTTGGTTGAGCGCCTTCATCATTTCCTTGATCTCGTCCAGGTGCTCGGGGCGCAGCTGCTGCATGGTGCGCGTCATGTTCTTGAAATAGGTCTGCGAGACCTGCTGCTTGAGCTCCTCCATGAGCTTCTGGAAGGCCTGCGATGCGCCTTCGTCCATGAACTCGTAGTCGTTGAGCTGACGGATGGTGCCGCCCACATCCTCGGGCAATTGGTCGAGCTCCTGCAGCTTCTTCTTGGTGATCTTCTGCAGCACCCGCTTGGCGCTCTCCGGCGCCTGCTCGAGGCGTTCATTGATGCCTTGTCGCTCGCGCCGCAGAATGTCGTTCAGCTTCTCGCGGATGTTGCCGAAGACGTCATTCAGGTTGTAGCGCTTCAACTGCTGGAGGCGCTTCTGGCGCAGGCGCTCGAGCATCTCCTCGAAACCCGGCAAACGACGACCTTGCTTGTCGCGCCACCCGCGGCTCATCAATCGGTGCAGCGCATAGTCGAAGTCGCCGCCCTGAAAGAGGTCCTCGGCGAGCCGGTCGAACAGGTCCTCGGCATCGCGACCGAACGGCTCCTGCGACCCATCCCAGCGCTCGTAACGATTCGAGCGGGAGATCATCTAGCCGGCGTAGATCGCCGCTCCGTCCATTTCGGTCTTGTTGATCCGCTTGCTGAGGTGCAGCCCCTCGAGGACGAACTCCACGCCCGAGGCGGCCAGCGCCGGCCGCTTGTCCAATCCCAGGCTCTTGAGCGCCTTCTCCATCCCGGGCAGCTCGCGCATCATGGTGGCGTAGCGCTCGGCGGCCTGCCCTTCGGAAACCTCGAAGGTGAGGCCGGCGTCGAAGCGCTGCACCAGCTCGTTGAACTGGCTCGCCTCGAAGTGACGCCGGAAGACGTTCAGCACGGCCGTCTTGATGATCTTCTCGAGCACCGTTTGGTCGTCGCCCTCTTCCCAGGTCTCCATCTCCAGCTTGCCGGCGCTGGAGGGGATGATGGCGGGAAGGTCCGTGATCCGCGGCACCGCTTCGGTTTCGCCCGTCCGCAGCGCACGGCGCGAGGCGTTCGACGCCAGGTTCTCGTAATTCGTGATCGAGATGCGGACGCTGACGCCGGAGCGCTGGTTGATCTTGGGGCTGCGGCGCGCCAGCTGGGTGACTTCGGCAACGATCTCTTTCATGAAGTCCGGCATGACGACCGAGAGGTCTCGATCCTGGAAGGCAGTCCGCTCCTGCTCAATGATTCGGATCTCGTCATCGACGTTGCGCGGGTAGTGCGTGCGGATCTGCGCCCCGAAGCGGTCTTTCAGCGGCGTGATGATGCGGCCCCGGTTGGTGTAATCCTCCGGATTGGCGCTGGCAACCACGTAGACATCGATCGGCAGGCGCAGCTTGAATCCACGGATCTGCACGTCGCGCTCTTCGATCAGATTCAGCAGGCCAACCTGGATCCGCTCGGCGAGGTCGGGGAGCTCGTTGATGGCGAAGATGCCGCGGTTGGTCCGCGGAACGAGGCCGTAGTGGATGGTCAGCTCGTCGGCGAGGTACTTGCCCTCGGCGACCCGAATCGGGTCGACCTCGCCGATCAGGTCGGCGATCGAGGTGTCGGGCGTTGCCAGCTTCTCGCTGTAGCGCTCGGCCGGCGTGATCCAGCGGACCGTCACCCGGTCACCCTGGGCGGCCACGCGGTCCCGACAGGCGCGGCAGATCGGGGCGTACGGATTGTCGTTGATCTCACAACCCTCGATCACCGGGACTTGCTCATCGAGCAGGGTGATCAGCGATCGGATCAGCCGGCTCTTGGCCTGGCCGCGCTCACCGAGAAAGACAATGTCCTGTCCGGAGAGGATCGCATTCTCCACCTGGGGAATCACCGATCCCTCGAAGCCGATGATGCCGGGGAAGAGCTCCTCGCCGGCCTTGATCTTGCGCACCAGGTTCTTGCGCATCTCCTCCTTGACCGGGAGGACGCGGTACTCACTCTGTCGGAGCTGGGCGATGGTCGTGGGATGCTCCAATGGAAACCTCTTAGGAATAGTGGTGACGCCGTCTCGATTCTACGGGGCGGCCTGCCGTTCAGCCAGATTCAGATCCGCTTGGTCTCGGAGGCGAGGGCGAACACCACGAAGAGCAAGAGCGCCAGACCGCTGGCGAGCGCGATCAGCCACCGAACGCCCACGAGCTGTGTGAGCGTCCCGCCGAGGACGGCGCCGACCGGCACCCCACCCCATGCCACCACCCTGACCGAGGCATTGACCCGAGCCAGCAACTGCGGCGGGACCGCGGCCTGGACATAGCTGCGGGTAAGGATCCGGCCGAGGATCGCCAGCCCGAAGGAGACCCCGAGCGAGAGCGCCACCACCAGCAATGCGGGGGCCTCGGGGAGACTGGGGGCGACGTCGAGTAATGCCAGCATCGGTCCCACGACAAGCAGCTCGCCAACCAGCAATTGCCCGAGCTTGAAGCGGCGCCGGAGAACGGGCGCCAGCGTTGCGAAGGCGATCGGTCCGATCCCGGCGAGTCCCAGAACCAGGCCCGTCCGCGCGGCGTCGAAATGCAACTCGTGCTGAGCGTAGAAAACGAAGACCGTCGTGACCGCCGCGAAGACGATATTGAGGACGAGCCCGGAAAGCGTGTTCTCGAGGATCACGCGGTGGT
>JALYYE010000156.1 GCA_030946735.1 Candidatus Dormiibacterota bacterium | reverse complement strand
ATCGCGTCGTCCGGCTCACCCGAATGGGCTCCATGCTTACGTACTCTTACGTCCGTCCGGCGGTCCTGGCATTCTCGGCAAACGGCCGCTGCATCCTGTCGTTGCATGGGGAGCGTTGGGCCCAGGCGGACCTCGACCGGATCTGGCGCCACCTCGGACTGACGCCGGAGGGCGGCTGGAACGACCTGGTCGACGAAACGGACCTCAAAACCAGGTTCCCGGGAGCTTTTTGAGCACTCTCCGCGCAGATTGCGCCTCCGACTTATAGGGCTGTTACCCTAGGGGGTCAGTGGCCCAACTCCTGATCGAGGGGGGAACTCGATTGGTCGGGCGGGTCCCGATCAGTGGCTCCAAGAACGCGGTCCTTCCCATCCTCGCCGCCTGCCTGCTGACTGAGGAGGAATGCCGGCTCAAGAACGTGCCACGCCTCGAGGACGTCTCCACCATGATGCGCCTGCTGGAAGGCATGGGCGTCCAGGTCCGCTGGCTCGATCCGCAGCAGCTGCAGGTCAGCGCCGAGCGTCTCGCCCGCAGCGAGGTGCTGGCGGCCATGGCGAGCCGGATGCGCGCCTCCTTCCTCTTGATGGGACCGCTCCTGGCGCGGCGCGGTGAGGCACGAGTGGCGAAGCCGGGCGGCGACGACATCGGCATGCGCCGCGTCGAGCAACACCTGGTCGGCCTGCGCCTGATGGGCGCCAGCGTCGAGCTGGAGGGTGGTGAGTACGTGGCGCGCGCCGACCGCCTGAAAGGCGCGACCATCCATCTCGACATGCCGACCGTGACCGGGACTGAGAACCTGATGATGGCCGCGGCCACCGCGGACGGCATCACCACCATCCACAACGCGGCCCGGGAGCCGCACGTCGTCGATCTCGCCATGTTCCTCGGCAAGATGGGCGCCAGGATCCACGGCATCGGGACGGATGTGCTGGTGATCGAGGGTGTCAAGGATCTCAGCGGTGCCACCCATCGGGTTATCCCGGACAACATCGAGGCGGGCACCTATGCCTTCGCGATCGCCGCCACCGGTGGTGAGGGCGTCCTCGAAGACGTTGAGACGGCGGACCTGAGGGCCCTGATGCTCAAGCTCCGGGCGGCCGGCGTCGAGGTTGAAGACCAGACGCACAGCCTCTGGGTGCAGGGCACCAAGCACCTGCTTGCGGTCGACGTGACCACGTGGCCGCATCCCGGTTTCCCGACCGACCTGCAGGCTCCCTTCGTCAGCTTGATGACACAGGCACACGGCCGCTGCGTCGTGTCGGAAGCCGTCTTCGAAAACCGCTTCCAGCATGTGCCGGAGTTGCGCAAGCTCGGGGCGGACATCTACGTGGAGGGCCGCAGTGCCATCGTGTCCGGACCTTGCGAGCTGCAGGGCAGTTCGGTCACCGTACCCGACATCCGGTCCGGCGCGGCGCTCGTCGTCGCCGCGCTTTGCGCCAAGGGAACAACCGTGCTCGACAACATCTATCACCTGGACCGTGGCTACCAGGAGATCGTTGGCAAGCTCGAGGGCCTGGGTGCGCACATCACGCGGATCGACGGCGAGGCGGGCGACGCCCGTCACGATCTCTCCAGAGTCGTCGGGGATTGAGCCGGGGGTGCTCTCAAAAAAGATCGGTATCGACCTCGGAACCTCGACCGTACTCGTCTACGTCAAGGGCGAGGGTGTCGTCGTCAACGAGCCTGCCGTGATGGCGACCGACGAAAAGGGCGCTCGTGTCCTGGCAGTGGGTCGAGCCGCCTCCGAGATGGTCGGTCGGGGCCGAAAGGCCCGCGCCGTCCGGCTCGTCCGCGAGGGGGATGGCGTCGATTACAACGTGGCGGGCGCGATGCTCCAACACTTGATCGGCCGCATTGTGGGCCGCCAACGCATCTTCCGGCCCGATGTCATGCTCTCGGTGGCCGCGATGGTGACCGGGGTGGAGCGCCGGGCCGTGCTGGCCGCGACCATCCAGGCGGGGGCGAAGACGGCGTACCTGATCGACAAGCCGATGGCCGCGGCGATCGGCGCTCGAGTCTCCGTTTCCACCATCGACGGGATCGCGATCGTCAACCTGGGGGCCGGCTCCACCGAGCTGGCCGCGATCGCGCAGGGCGAAATCCTGGCTACGGAGTCACTGCGCACCGGAGGTGAAACGTTCGACGGCGCCATCGAGGCCGCCATCTTCGCGCAGCGAGGCTTGCGGCTGATGCCGGGAGAAGCGGAGCGTCTCAAGATCGAGCTCGGTTCGGCAAGCGCGCCAGCGACCGAGGGGGACCTGGAGGTCAACGCCGTCGATGAGGCGGGCCGGCGCACCGCTCTGCGTGTGTCGGGCACGGAGGTCCATGCCGCGATCCAGCAACCCCTCGAGGCGATCGCCGCCGGCCTGCAGCGGGTCATGGACCAGATCCCCGCCTCCCGTCGCGCTTCGGTATTTCGCAACGGCGCCATCCTGACGGGTGGGGGCGCCCAGCTGCGTGGGATCGCCGAGTTTCTCGGGCTGCGCTCTGGAATCCCCACGCGAGTGGCATCCGAACCGCAGAGTTGTGTGGCGATCGGCACCGGGATGGCGCTCGACAGCATGCAGGTGATTCGCCGGGGGCAACACTACATCTGATGAGCACCGAGCCGAGAAGCTCGTCACGGGTGGCCATCGTCCTGGGCGGCGGTGTACGCGAGGCACTGATGGCGCAGCCGGTGCTGCGAGCCTGCGACGGTGCCACGGTGTTCGCCTCGGCCGACGCGGTCGGCACCCTCCTCGGACTGACGTCGGTGGGCCGGCGCTTCGTGTTCGATGATTCGCCTGGCGAGCTCTTGCGGGTGTTTGGGCGCCTGCGCGCGGGTTCGGTAGAAACGGTAGTCATCCCGTTCCCGGCGCGGCTACATCACGTCGCGCTGGCCTATTTCGCCGGTGTGCCACGTCGTCTCGTGGCGGGGAGCGCGAGTGTGGTGGCGGCCTCGGAGCGAATTCCCGCCATCAAGCGGCTGCACCCCGTGGAGGCGAACTGGCGCCTGGCGGCGGCCGCGAGCAACCGGCCGGTGCTCACGCCGGGCGAGGCGCCGGCGCTGCGACCGCCGGAAGCCGTGCGTAGCCAGGCGATGGCGCGCTGGCCGTCGTTCATCGGGAGCGGCCGCCGGCCGCTGGTGCTGATTCCCGGTGGCGGTGGCTGGTCGTCGCGGCGCTCAGGCGGGATCTGGCCGGCCGAACGCTTCGCCGTTGTCGCGAACCAGTCGGGTGCGGATCGCATCGTCCTCCTCAGCGGCGCCGGTGACGAGCAGACCGTCCGCGAGACACGCGGCGGGATCGCCAAGCCGACGCTGGTCATCAACCTGGCGCAGATCACCGTGGACGAGGTCGCGGTACTCACCGAGCTCAGCCTTGGCGTGATCGGCCACGACGGCGACGCGCTCCACGTCGCGGCTGCGGCTGGCGCCCTGGTGCTGGCCGTCCTTCGCCGGCCCGACATCCCGCCGAAGGGCGACCGCGTCGTGACGCTGTGGACGGATGACTTCGCCCGCTTCCCCGCCCGGCAGGTCGTCGAGGCGCTCTCGAAGAAAGCCCGGATCGACAGTTACGCCTGAGCTGGAAATGGCCAGCCGCCGGCCGCTCCGGGTCGCGCTCGACACGCGCGCGCTCGCCGATGACGCCACCGGGGTCGGCCGCTACATCGGGGCGCTCATCAGGGCCTTTCGCGGTAGCCACGGAATTGACCTCATACCCTACCCCGATCGGGGGCTGCCGCTTCTCGGGCCCCAGCTCGAATTGCCGCTGCGGGTGCGCCGGGATGGCGCCCAGCTCATTCACGGCCCGGCGAACGCCCTCCCCTTGCTGCACCTCGGTCTCCCAGGGGTGGTTACGATCCATGACCTCGCCATCTACGACCACCCGGAGTGGTTTCCCTCCGGCCAGTGGTTCGCCTTGCGGGTGATAGTGCCACAGTCGGTCCGTGGTGCGCGCCTGATCATCTGTCCCTCGGAGGCAACCAAAAATGCGACGGTGCGTCTCTTCGGCATCGAACCGGAACGGTGCCGCGTCATTCCCCACGGCGTGGAGACCGAGTTCGCGCTGCCCGCGTCGACGTCCGTCAAGGCCGAGGTCAAAGCTCGCTACGCGCTGCCGGATCGCTACCTTCTGCAGCTCGGAACCGTCCAGCCGCGCAAGAACTACGTCACCTCGCTGCGCGCGCTGGCGCGAATCCCGGCTGAGCAGCGGATGCCGCTGATCGTGGCCGGGGCGTTTGGATGGAAGTACGACGCCGTGGTCGATGCGGTTCGCGAGCTCGGCCTGCGCCAGTGGGTTCGTTTCGTCGGCTATGCGGGGATGCCAGACTTGCCTGCCCTCTACCAGATGGCGCAAGCTGTCCTGTTCCCCTCGCTCGACGAAGGCTTCGGGCTGCCCGTGCTCGAGGCATTCGCCGCGGGCACACCGGTGGTCGCCTCCAACGCTGGGGCGATTCCGGAGGTCGCCGGTGATGCCGCCCTGCTCAGCGCGCCTGAGGACGCGCAGGCCCTCGCGGATAACCTGCTCGGGCTGCTGACGGACCGGCAGCTCCGCGAGCGCCAGGTCGCCGCCGGTCGCGCGCGCGCCGCCCTTTATTCCTGGTCCGTGAGCGCCGCCGCCCATCGCAACGTCTACCAGTCGATCGTCGCGCGCTAGCGTCGCCGCGATCCCGCGCACGTCGCCGCGATCCCGCGCACGTCGCCGTCTCCGTCGAGGAGAACGCTGACGTCGCGATAACCGAGGCGGGCCAGGTCGTCGCCAAGGGCGGCCGCCTGCTGACCGCCGAGCTCGAGCAAGAGGGCACCGCCGCGCCGTAGGAACTGCGGCGCATCGGTCAGCACGCGTCGGAGGATCTGCGTTCCGTTGTTGCCGCCGTCATACGCCAGCGGCGACTCGAAGGCGAAGGTGTCGCGTTGCAGCAGGGGCAACTCCGCCGTGGGTACGTAGGGGACCAGGCCGATGACCACGTCGACGCGTCCCGCGAGTGCCTGGGGGAGCGGGGCGAACAGATCCCCGAGGTAAACCTCCACGCCGTTGGCCGACGCGCAGGCAACGGCCCGCGGGTCGAGGTCGGACGCGACGACGCGGGCGCCCGGACGGTGGCTCAACAAGGTGCGCGCGATCGCTCCCGTCCCCGTGCAAAGGTCGATTGCTGTCCCTTTTTCCGGCATCATTTCGACGGCGCGACGCGCGAGGGCCTCGCTTTGCCACCTTGGCACGTAGACACCCGGATGGACGCGGATCTCGAGGCCACAGAACGAGACCCTCCCGGTGATCCACGCGAGTGGCTCGCCGGTGAGACGGCGCGCGATCATCGAGTCGAGGCGCGCGCCATCATCGGCCGCGCAGGCTAGGAGCTCGGCGGCTTCCTCTTCGGCCGCGATGAATCCGGCGTTCGAGAGGACGGTGGTAAGGGTGGCGGGGTCCGTACGCACTTAGGTCCGGCCCGCCACCCCGTCGAGCACGCGCCAGGTCTTTACCGCGGTAGTGCTCCAGCTAAATTCATCGCTGCGCGCCCTGCCGGCCTCGATCAGGCGCCGCTGCAACGCGCCATCGCCGGCCAGCTCGAGCATCGCCTGGCTCCAGGCGCCCGCGTCGTCGGGCCTGAGCAGAATGCCGGCGGAGCCGACGATCTCCGGGAGGGCGCCGGCGGTCGAGGCGATGACGGCTGTGCCGCACGCCATCGCCTCGACGGCGGGAAAGCCGAAGCCCTCGAAGCGCGAGGGGAGCGTGAGCGCGATGGCGCCGGCGTAGAGGGCGGGCAGGTCGTCGGCGGGGACGTAGGGCAAAACCCTGGCGCTGCCGGCCGAGGCGGCGTCATGCCCGGGTCCCGCCAGGATCAACTCGGCGTCGAGGCCGCGGCGGCGTGCCGCGTCGTAGGCGCGGCGCAACATCGCCAGGTTCTTGCGTGGGTGGTTGCGCCCCAGATACAGAAAGTACGCGCCGCCGATCTTGAGCCGGGCTAACACCTCCGCCACCCTGGTCGGGTCCTGCGGCCGCATGCGCGCGTCGATGCCCGAGTGGATGACAGCGATGCGGCCGCCTGGCACGCCGTAGAAGCGGGTCAGGTCGTTGGCGGTGGACTGCGAGACCGCGATCAGGCGATTAGCGCTACGCGCCGCATAGCGCGTGGTCGCTTCCAGGTACCAGCGTGCCGTGCGAGAGTAGGCGCGCGGCTCATGCCGGTGACCGACGTCGTGGACGGTGACCACCGATTTGATCCCCAGCGCCAGGGGGAGCACGTGGCTCGGAATGAAGGTCACGTCGGGCCGCTCCCGTCGCAGCGCCTGCCGGAGTCGCCAGTGCGTCCACAGCCGCGGGAAGGGGATGCCGCGCCACTCGACCCCGGGCGGCAGCCAGGGCGGCGCATCGGCGGCATTCGCATAGACGCGCATGGTTCTTGTGACCCGCCATGCGGCCAGCGCCTCGATGATGCTGCGGGCGTAGACCTCGGTCCCGGTCAGGTGCGGCCGCACGGCGGGCGTGCCGTCGATGCCGACGATCACGCCATCTTCACCAGGCGCGCCGGGTCGGCTTGCGGCCTCGCTCTTCCGCTAGCATCGCGGAGATGTCCAGCAGCAATGCGTTGCCCGAAGGCATCGCAGTCGACCTCTTGTTCGCGGCACGGCCATTTACCGGTCTGGAGCAGCACGGGTTGCACATCCTTCGCGGCTTGCACGCGGTTGGCGCATCGGTTGACGTGCTGGTGCCCAATGACGTGATTCCCGAGCTGGGGGATGCGGCCGAGGGCCATCGCCTGGTGCCTTTCCCGCGGGTCCCGAGGGGTCTGCGTCTCGGTCGTGAACAGTGGTCGGTCCCCTGGCGTTTCGGCGCCCATCCGCGCGCCCTTCCCCTGCTTCACTCCGTACTGGGCGTGGCGCCGATGTTGAGCGGCGTGCCGCTAGTGCTCACTGTGCCCGACCTGGCCTATCGCGCCCGTCCCGCGGACATGCACCCGCGTGCCCGCTGGTACTTCGGGACGCTCGGACCGAGGAGCATCCGCCGCGCGCGACGGGTGATGGTCTCGTCGCAGGCGATCTGCCGGCAGCTCATCGATCTGTACCATATCGCGCCGGAGCGCGTCGTCCACGTCCCTCTCTGCGCGGACCCGATCTTCACGCCGCGGCCGGCCGACGAGGTTGCGAGCGTGCGAAAACAATTCGGCCTGCCCGGCCACTACATCCTCTATGTAGGCACGATCGACCCGCGCAAGGACCTCGCCCGGTTGCGCGCGGCCTACGAGCTCCTCCCACCAGACCTGCTCAACGATTCGGCGCTCGTCTACGTCGGCCGGACCAACCACGGCGCCGAGCGGCTGGCGAAACAACTCCGCAAGCCTGGACCGCGGGCGCACATCATCGGGCTCGATTATCTTCCCCGCGAGGTGCTGCCGGCGATCTACAGCGGGGCCTCGGTGTTCGTCTATCCCTCGCGCTATGAAGGCTTCGGCCTTCCCGTGCTGGAAGCGATGTCCTGTGGCGCGCCTGTGATCGTATCGTCGGCGGAGGCGCTGGCCGAGCTCGTCGCGGATGCCGGCGTCGTGCTACGAACGCAGAGCATCGAGGAGCTGACCCAGGCGATGGAACGCGTCCTCCGTTTCGACGATGAGCAGACGCGGCTGCGCCAGGCAGGGCTCACCCGGGCGAAAACATTCAGTATCGAGCGCCTCGGCCGCGAGACCGCAGAGGTCTACCGGCAGGCGCTCGCGGCGTGACGCGCTTCACCCTGCTGGGGGTGCCCGTCGACCCGCTGACCGAGGCCGAGGCGGTGGACTGGGTGGCCCGCGCCGTCGGCGACGGGCGTCCGCGCCTGGTGATCAGCGTCAATCCGGAGCGGATCATGCAGGCCGGGCGCGACCCGGCCTTCGCCGCCGTGCTTCGCGACGCGGACCTGGCGCTCGCGGACGGCGCTGGCGTGGTCTGGGCGGCCCGCCGGATGGGCCGTCGCCTGCCGGCGCGGGTAGCCGGCGTCGATTTCGTCGAGGCGCTCGCGGCCCGCGGTGCCGTTCACGGTTGGCGCTTCTTCTTGCTGGGCGGCGGTGAGGGGGTGGCGGAGGCGGCCGGCCAGGCCCTGCGAGAAGCATATCCCGGCTTCATCCTGGCGGGCACTCACGCGGGCTCGCCCCATCCCGCGAGTGACAGCGCCACCATCGAGGCGGTCCGCGCCAGCGGCGCCCAGCTGCTTTTCCTGGCCTACGGCGCCCGGGCCGAGGAGGCCTGGCTGGCCCGCAACCTGGCCCCGTCCGGCGCCACCATCGGCATGGGCGTGGGCGGCGCCCTGGACTTCATCTCGGGGCGGGTGCCACGGGCCCCCCGATGGATGCGGAATTGGGGCCTGGAATGGCTTCACCGGTTGTGGCGAGAACCCTGGCGCTGGCGGCGCATGATCGCTCTGCCCCGCTTCGTCATTCGGGTGATGCGAGAGGGTAGGGCCCCCCGAGCTTGACCGTCGCCGCGGCGCTTCGCCGGGTCACCAGCACCGTGGTGCTCCGGGTCCTCCTCTTCGCCGCCATCTTCAGCCTGGCGGCAGTTCCGCCGCTCGATCCCGACCTGTGGTGGCACCTGGCGAACGGGCGGCTGATGCTGACCACCAGCTCGATTCCCCACGTCGACGTCTATTCGTTCAGTGCCGCCGGCCACCCCTGGGTGATGCACGAGTGGCTGGCTGATCTCGGGATGTACCTGCTCTTTCAAGCGGGCGGCTTGCCGTGGCTCGTCGGCCTATTCGCCGGCGTGGTGACCGCCGCGGCCATCTGCCTCTACCTGTTGCTGCGCCGCACTGGACTGCCGCCGTCCGCCGCCGCGGTCCTGACCCTCGTCGGCGCGCTGGCCGGCTCGACCGCCTGGGGGGCCAGGCCCCAGCTGGTCAACGTGCTGTTCTGCGGCCTACTGCTGCTCGGCTTGATCGAATACCGAGCGGGCCGGCTGCACGCGTGGATGTTGCCGCCCTTCATCTGGCTCTGGGCGAACCTCCACTCGGCATTCGTGGTGGGCGTCGTCATCAGCGCCCTCTTTTTGGCCGGTGAAGCGGTCGACGCCTGGCGGTCGGGGGCTGGCACCATGCCGCGTGGGCGGCTGACGGCGCTTGCCGGCGCCATCGGCGCGGGCTGCCTGCTGGCGGTCCTCAACCCATTCGGCATCCAGACCATCCTCTTTTCTCTCGGCACCCTCACCTCGCCCCTGATCCAGAACAACATCCAGGAGTGGGCCTCGCCGGACTTTCACTCGCTGCCCGGGGTGCTGGTCGAGGGGATGATCTTTCTACTGCTCGCCGGGCTGGCGACGCGCCGCGTCCAAGCCCGCACCAGCGAGTGGTTGCTCGCCTTTGCCCTCCTCTACCTGGCGCTCGCCTCACAGCGGCACGTCCCACTGTTTGTGCTGGCCGCGGCTCCCCTCATGGGACGGTGCGCCCAGGCCTTACTCAGCCTCGCCTCCAGCCTGCTTCCACCCCTTGACCGGCCCGCGGCGCAGGCGGCCCTCCGCTGGAAGCCCGCCCGGCCGACCGGCCACAGCGTGACCCTGGGAACAATCAACCTGGTGCTCCTGATCGTGGTTGCCGCCGGCATGATCGCCTACCGTGCCCTGCCCAACCTGCGGCCGGCCACCCAGGCCGCCTCGATCAAGGCCGTGCTGCCGGTGCAGGCGGCGGACGCGCTGCAACGAACCGGCCGGACCGTGCGGGTCTTCAACTATTACGACTATGGCGGTTACCTCGTGTGGCGCCTGTACCCGGATGGCGGCCGCGTCTTCATCGACGGCCGGGTCGAGGTCTACGGCTCGGAGGTTTTCAGTCGCTACCTGCGCGTCAGCTACCTTGCCACGGGCTGGCAGGACGTGCTCGCGCAGGCCGGTCTGGACGCGATCGTGCTGCCCACCGCCCACCCATTGACGGGCATCCTCGGGCATGACCCGGCGTGGAGCCAGTTGAGCCGCGATGAGGTGGCCACGGTCTTCATCCGAGTAGGCTTCGCACCATGACGCCGCCCGCGCCCACCGTGGAGATCAGTGCGGTGATGCCCGCCTACAACGAGGACGCCAACCTCGAGCAATCGGTGGGGAGGATGGCGAGCGCGCTGCAGGCCTGTACGCGGGCATTCGAGATCATCGTGGTTGACGACGGCAGCCAGGACGGCACCGCGGCGCTGCTGGAACGGCTGAAGGCGGTGCATCCGAATCTGCGCGTCATCCGCCACCCGGTCAATCGCGGCTACGGTGCAGCGCTTCGATCGGGCTTTGGTGCCGCGCGCTTTGGCTGGATCTTCCTGATGGATGCCGACAACCAGTTCGACCCGGCAGAGGTCGAATTGCTTCTCGCCCGCGCCGCCGATGCCGACATCGTGGCCGGATATCGCAAGCATCGTCGCGATCCGCTGCTCCGGCGCCTCAACGCCTGGGCATTCTTTACCATGGTCCGCCTTCTCTTCGGCCGGCTCGTGCGCGACGTCAATTGCGCCTTCAAGCTAATGCGGCGGGACATGATCGGCCGCATGGCCCTGCACTCGGAGGGCGCCCTCATCAACGCCGAGGTGCTGGTGCTCGCCCGCCAGCTTCAGGCCCGCGTGGTCGAGGTCCCGGTGCACCATTACCCCAGAAAGGCGGGCAAGCAGACCGGGGCAAACATCCGCGTAGTCATCCGCGCCTTTACGGAGCTACTGGCCTTCCGAGCGGAGATGAAGAAGGTGGAGCGCGCGGCATGACGCCCGAGATCTCGATCGTGATCCCGGCCTTCAACGAGGCGCTGCGGCTCCCGGCGACCCTCGATCGGGTAGAGCGTTACCTCGCCACGCTCAGCGTTCCCGCGGAGGTGATCGTGGTCGATGACGGCAGCCGCGACACCAC
>JALYYE010000134.1 GCA_030946735.1 Candidatus Dormiibacterota bacterium | reverse complement strand
GTAGCGGCCAACCCTGCCGGGGAGATTGCCGGCATAGACGTACTGCAGGCCGGCGGCCTCGCCGATGCGGGCGGCCCGCAGCAGCGTCTCCGCCGTGGTGTTGTCCGGGTCCTGCATCTTGTAGTCCTTGTGGAAGGCGGTGACGTGCCAGGGGATGCTCGGCGACAGGCCGCTGAGGAACTGGGCGATATCGTCCAGCTCTTCGTCGCTGTCGTTGAAGCCCGGGATGATCAAGGTCACGATCTCCAGCCAGAAGCCCATCGCGTGCACCATCCGGATGCCGTTGACGATGTTTTCCAGCTTGCCGCCCAGCGACCGGTAGTTCTTGTCGCGGAATGACTTGAGGTCGATCTTGTAGAGGTCCGTCCAGGGCCGGATGTACTCCAGCACCTCCCGGGTGGCGTTTCCGTTCGAGATGTAGGCGGTCGTAAATCCACGCGGCCGCGCTTCTTTGAAGACCTCGACCGCCCACTCCGAGGTGATGAGGGGCTCGTTGTAGGAAGTGGCGACGGCGGTGGCACCCTGACGCTGCGCGATGTCGACGAGCTGCCGGGGCGTGACATCAATCGGATCGGCGAGCGCCCCCGGGTCGCGCAGCGCCTGCGACGTGACCCAGTTCTGGCAGTTGTGTACGACTGTATTGTTTGCGAGATACGTGTGGGGCCCGGTGGTCTCGAGGTTGAAGACCGGTCCACAGTAATGGCGCCGACCGATACCGAGGACCGGAAAGAAGTCGAGCACTCCCGCAACCGGGACACATACGAAATGTCGAGTCGTAAGGCTGCCTGCGCGGACGAAGTGCGGCTCGTTCTCGCCCGGCCTTTCGGTCGCGAGAATTGGATGCTCCGGCGTCGCCTCCAACAGACGCAGCAGGCTCGGCCGGATGCGGACCAGCGCTCCTTGGTAGTCGTGGCGAAACACCCAACGGACCTCGTGTTGTCGACCATCGTGTCCGGTAGCCGTTAGACCAGGACTTGGCCGGCGCCGCTGGACATCGCCGTTTGGCTCAGCACTCGATTCGTCCCAGAGGTCGACGAGGCGCCGCATTCCCAAATTGGTCGCGACACGAACGTCACCGGTGAAGCAGTAGCTGCAGTGCAGGTCGCAGCCAAGCATGCCGAAGGTGAGCGCGTCGGTGCCAGGGAAGGCGTGGAAGAACGGTTTCTTCTCGATCGGGTCGCATTGCAGGGCGCCGACATACCCACGCGGCACCATCAGGGTGCCGCCACGGTTGTAGCGGACCTTACAGATGCCCCGCAGGCCGTCCTTGATCAGGCAGCGGTGAGCGCAGGCATAGCAACGGACCTGGTTCTCCGGCAGCTTCTCGTAAAGCGTCCCAAGGGCGCCCTCGTCGACTCGCCGGTCCAGCTCCAACGAGAAGGGTGTCGCCTCCCGAGCCGGCATGGCTTGAATATAGTCGGGATCCGAGTGGGTTCTGGCCCGGCATTCTGACGTCGTCGACAAGGCCTGAATCGGCGGCATACTCGCTTGCCGACGAGCTCAAGTCGGCTGACGGTTCCGCAGGTTCGCTACCTGGGAAAGATCTTCGCCGTGTTCCGCTGGGCGGCGGGCTTTGCCGTGATTGCTCTCGTCGGACTGCTCCAGCCCCCGAAGAACCCCGCTCTCCTGACCCTTCTGCTGCTTTGGGTCGCGGCCTATAACGGACCGGCATCGGTCGCGCTCATGCGCCTCAGTAACGAGGCCGTTCCTTGGGTGATGCGGGCGGTCACCCTCATTGACACGCATCGGGGTGAATGCCGGGTACTGCACACTCGGCATTTTTGGAAGCCAGGGGCTGCGCATCTATACAGCGCTGGGATCCCCGGTTAACGTAGCGTCACGCTTGCAGGTGGAAGCCCCGTCCGGCGGAATCCTCTCGGGGCCAACCACCTATGCGCTGGTACAGGACCACGTTAAGGCGGTTCCGCGAGGCCTCGTCAAGCTCCGAGGACTGGCGCGCCCTGTCGAGACGTTTGAAATTCGCGGCCGTAAGGCGGGCGCGTCGATAGCGGGCTAAAGCGAGCCCGTTGCGATTCGAGGCGAAGCGCGTGCAGCAAGTCCGAGAGCCCATACCAGCGAAACAAGATCTCGCCCATCGACACCAAATTACCCATGATTCGTGGCCTCCAACTGCCTCTGACGGACCCCAGCTTGAGGCACGTCACGGGTTCCCGCTATGCCGCGCGACACAAGTTGAGCCTTAGGCGGCGTTGGGGACGACGTGCAGCCGTTTCGGCCGGACGAAGCCGCTGTCCGGATGGGGATCGAAGAAGCTCAGGGGTACGGCGTTGCCGGTGGACTCGAGCGTTTCCATGATCTTCGGGATGGCGCCGGTGGCTGTCAGCATCCCGGTGACCTTCCCGTTTTCGTATCCGGATTGTTTGTAGACGAAGATGTCCTGGAGAGAGATCTGGTCTCCCTCGATCCCGGTCACCTCGGAAATGTAGGTGATCTTGCGCGTACCGTCCCGCAAGCGGTTCTGCTGGATGATGATGTTGATCGCGGAGGCGATCTGTTCGCGGATGGCCCGAGAGGGGAGTTCCATACCGGCCATCAGTACCAGGGTCTCGAGCCGCGAGATCGTGTCTCGTGGCGTGTTCGAGTGGACCGTGGTCAAGGAGCCATCGTGACCGGTGTTCATGGCCTGGAGCATGTCCAGCGCCTCGCCGCTACGGACTTCTCCAACCACGATCCGGTCGGGCCGCATTCGGAGGGTGTTGATGACGAGGTCGCGGATACTGACCCCACCTTTACCTTCGACGTTGGTCGGCCGTGATTCGAGGTTGATGACGTGAATCTGGCGCAGCTGCAGCTCCGCGGCGTCCTCGACGGTGATGATGCGCTCGTCGCTGGGGATGAAGCCCGAGAGGACGTTGAGCGTCGTGGTCTTTCCTGACGAACCACCGCCGGCCACGATGATGTTCATGCGCGCATTGACACAGGCCTTCAGAAACGTCGCCATCTCCTCCGTCAGCGTGTTGTTCTTGATCAGGTCACCGATCTGGAGGGGGTCCTTGCGCATCTTGCGAATGGTCATCGACGCGCCCTTGACCGCCAGCGGGGGAATGATCACGTTGACACGGGAACCGTCGGGAAGGCGGGCGTCAACCATCGGCGAGCTTTCGTCGACTCGGCGACCGACCCCGGTGACGATGCGCGAGATGATCTGCATCAGGTGGGCGTCGCTGTCGAACTTGATGGCCGCCCGCTGCATCTTGTTGCCGCGCTCGATGTAGACCTTGAACGGGCCGTTGACCATGATGTCGGAGATCGTCTCGTCGGCGAGCAGGATGTCGAGGGGGCCGAAGCCGAGGATATCGGCCAGCAGCGCTCCCAGCAGCTGTGCCCGGGTCTGGGTGGTCAGGGTGACCCGGCGGGCGCTCAGATAGGCGTCGAGGACCTCGGTCGCCCGCTGGCTGATGGCTTCCTTGTCGAGCTCGTTGGCGCGCTCGCCCAGCTCACCGATGATGCGGTCGTGGACGGCGGCCTTGATCCGGTGGAGCCGCTCCGCTTCGGGCAGGTCATTGAGGTTCGCGTTGGCCGGCATCGCGACCGCCGCCTCGATTGAGCCCGATGGCTTGGCTGAGGCAACCCGTTCGGCCAGGGTTGGGGCCGGAGCGGGCGCGGGGGCGGCGACGGGGCGTGGCGCCGGCGCGACCGGTCTCGGCTGGGCCTGGGGAGTCGGGGGGACCGGGCGGGCGGCAGGCGGGGCAGGCCGGGCAGGCGGCGCGATGGGGGCGCTCCTGGGGGCCGGCGGGGCCTGGGGAGCTGCGGCGGGGGGCTGGGCGGCCTGGGCAGGTTGTTTCGGAGGTGTGGGGGGATCGCCCTGGGACTTTTGAATACGTTCGAGCAGCGACAAAGCGGTTCCTTACCCCCAGTTCAATCGAATTGCGAACTGCGCCCGATGCTACGTAGGGATCCTTACGAAGGAGACTTCGCGCAGGTAAC
>JALYYE010000119.1 GCA_030946735.1 Candidatus Dormiibacterota bacterium | reverse complement strand
GGGAAAACAAGAGCAGCCACCCTACAATGTTGCTCGCGCCGGGATGACGGAATAGGTAGACGTTGGCGACTTAAAATCGCCTGCCCGTAAGGGCGTCAGGGTTCGAGTCCCTGTCCCGGCACCAGCTCGGCAGCAAGTTAGTATGGCGCTCATGCTCGAGACGCTCGAGGTCATGCTCGGGATCGTCGTCGTCTTCTACGTCCTCAACGATGTCTTTCAGAGTGTCGTCGTCCCGCGGCCGACCCCCGCGCGCTACCGCCTGACGCGCTGGGTCGTCCGGCCGGGATGGCGTACCTGGCGCGCGATCGGATTGCGCGCGCGCTCCGCTGGGCGGAGGGAGCAAATCCTGGGCGTCTTTGCCCCGCTGTTGGTTGTGGTGTTGTTGGTGCTCTGGTTGAGCGGCCTCGTCCTGGGCTTCGGCCTGATCTTCTTTGGGCTACGCAGCCAGCTGCACCCCGTCGCGCTGGATTTCCCCACGGCTTTGTACTTTGCCGGCACATCGGTCCTGACCATCGGCTTCGGCGACGTCGTGGCGACCACCGGAGCGGCTCGGCTCCTCACGTTGATCGCGGGCGGGACGGGACTCGGCACCATCGCACTCGCCATCAGCTTCCTGTTTTCGCTCTACGGATCATTCCAGCGCCGCGAAATCCTGATTGTCATGCTCGACGCCAGGGCCGGCGCCCCGCCGTCCGGGGTCACCCTGCTGGAGACAGCGTCCAAGCTCGGCATGGTCGATGATCTCCCGCGCCTTTTTGGCGAATGGGAGAGGTGGGCCGCCGAGGTGCTCGACAGCCACTTGGCCTATCCCGTGCTCGCCTACTTCCGGTCCTCCCACGACAACGAATCGTGGGTCAGCGCACTCGGAGCGGTCCTGGACGCGACAACGCTGGTGTTGACTACGGTCGTGAATGGTCCTCGTGGCCCGGCCAAACTGACCTTCGCCATGGGGACCCATCTGGTGGAAGACCTGGCCCGCTTCTTCCAAATCGAACGCGATCACGATCCGGGTGTCGAGCGGTATGAGTTCGACCAGGCGAGGGAGCGATTGGCGGCGGCGGGCTGGTCGCTGTTGGGGCCGGAAGAGTCCTGGGTCGCGTTCTCGCGCCTGCGCGCCCAGTACGCGGTCGCCTTGAACAACATGGCGAAATGGTGGACGGCGCCGCCAACGCAGTGGATCGGTGACCGGTCCTATGTGCGCTTTACCGCGCCACGACACCAGGAAGTCCCGGCCCAGGCCGCGTCACGCTAAGCCGCGAAGGCTTCGGGCGCCTTCCCGCGGAGGCGAACGTAGAAGGCGGTCGCGAGCGCATAGGGCAGCAGCAGACGGACCTCGAAGTCCGGCGGCCGGCGGGCGATCCCGGCGAAGAGCTCCGGTAGCTGGCTCCGTTCCATCGCTTCCGAGATGTGTTGGATCGAAAAGGCGTCCGAGGCGCGGATGCGCGCGGTGGCGCCATCCCAGACCGTGGCGCCGTCTTCCAGTTGGCGCCACTCCGCCAGGAGTACGCCCTGAACGGCGCTCAGGGCAATGGCCTGGGTCAGGCGGGGCTGGCCTTCCGTCCGGACCTCGACGCCGCGTGAGCGTGCCAGCGCCAAGGTCTTTTGTACCGCCGTCTCGATCACCGGCCAGGTTTCCGCGTCGGCCGCGGCGTGCGCCAGGAGGTCGGGCGCCTCGATGATCCGCCGGGTTCGACCAAGCGCAAAGCCGTCGAGCTGGCTGCGGACGGCGGCGCTCAGCCCGAGGTGGGCGAGGGGAGGCGTTCGGGATGCAAAGAGTTCGACCGTGGGCTCGCCGAAGCTGATGATCGGGTCATCAGCCGGAGCCGGCAGCTCCTGGTGGTGAACTTTGGGGCGCCACAGCGGCCCCCGTGGCCCCTTCTTGCGGATCGTAAAGAGGCCGGCCTGGTGCCGGCCGACGAGGACGGCGGCGGTCACGCCAAGCGCGATTACCAGGATGGTCACCGGCACGCCGTAGCGCAGCAGCGCGATCACGCTGAGCACGAGCGTGGCGGCGAGGACGATGGGGCGGCGAGGCAACCGGGACATGCCTCCGGATACAACGTGCCGGAGGGCCAACCCGTGCAGCCGGAAGGCTTAGTTCAGGTTGCGAAAGAGGGTGGCAATACCCTGGCCGCCGCCGATGCACATCGTCACGATGCCCCACTCGGCCTGCCGCCGTTTGAGCTCGTAGGCCAGCTTGACGGTCAGGATCGCCCCAGTGGCGCCGACCGGATGGCCGAGCGCGATCGCGCCGCCGTTGGGGTTGACCTTCTCGGGATCGATCTCCAGCTCGCGGATGACCGCGACGGCCTGTGCCGCGAAGGCCTCGTTCAGCTCCATGAGGTCGATGTCGTTGATCGTCATTCCGACCTTCTTGAGCAGGTTCTGCACGGCGAAGATGGGCGCCACGCCCATGATCTCCGGCGCAATCCCGGCGACCGCGTCGGCGACCCACTCGAGCTGCGGCCTGACACCCAGCTCGTCGGCCTTGGCGCTGGTCATGAGGACGACGGCCGCGCCGGCATCGTTGATGCCCGAGGAGTTGCCCGCGGTTACGCTCCCGCCCTCGCGAAACGCTGGCTTGAGGCGGCCCAGCGACTCGACGGTGGTGCCCGGCCGGGGATGTTCGTCGACGTTGGCGATCACCGGATCGCCCTTCTTCTGTGGAATCGCGACGGGCACGATCTGGTCGTTGAAGCGACCCTCGGCGCTGGCGGCGGCCGCCCGTCGCTGGCTTTCCGCTGCGAATGCATCCTGCGATTGGCGCGAGACCTGGTAGCGGTCAGCGACTTTCTCGGCCGTGGAACCCATCTGGTAGCGCCCAAAGGGGTCGGTGACAAGGGACAGGGTGCCATCGATGAGCGTGGCCTCGCCAAGGCGCCACCCCACCTGCGCCCGCGGTAGCAGGTAGGGCTGAATCGACATGTTCTCGTTGCCTCCGGCAACGACAACCTGGGCCTCGCCGGTGCGCAGTTCCTGGACCGCGCTGTTGATCGCCTGCAGGCCGGACCCGCAGAGCCGGTTGACGTTGAAGGAGGTGGTCTTCTCCGGCAGGCCGGCCTTCAGTGTCGCCAGCCGGGCGTTGAACGCGTCTTCGCCAACCTGGCCGACGCATCCAAGGATGACTTCGTCGACGAGGTCGGGGGAGATGCCAGCGCGCTCAACCGCGGCGCGAATCGCGTTCGCACCCAGGTCGGAGGTCGGGGTATCCTTGAACGCACCGGCAAACTTGCCGATGGCGGTGCGGACGCCTCCCGCAACGACGATCCCCTCTCCGTTCCGCGTCACGAGACGATTCTAGTTAGACGCCGCTCCTGGGGCGCTGCCGCTGCCCATGCGGGTGATCCGCTGGGCCTTCGAAATCCCGCGCTCGACCTGGGGCCGTGCTGAATCGACCACGCCCTGTGCCTGATCGAGGACCGGCTGCACCTGGCCGCGCACCTGGTCGAGGCGCTCGGAAAGTTGCTCTCGCATCTGCCGTCCGGGCTTGGGCGCGTACAGCAACGCCACCGCCCCACCGATGATCGCTCCGTGGATGACGCCTCGCATATAACCCATGGTTTCCTCCCTTAGTGGCGGGCAACACGCCCGCGGTTGACCCGCCTGTCTATCTTACCATTCGGATCGGGTTTCGTTATAGCGGCGATATCAGAATCGTATGGCCCGGCCGGATCAGGCGTTGGACGGTTCCAGCCGGATCGCGGCCGGCGCCGGCGCGGGACGAACGCCGTGGGCCGCCAGCATGCTCGCCCGCACGCCCAGGTCGATCACCGCGCGAAGCAGCACCGCGGTCACACAGCAGAAGCTGTAGAGAAAAACCTCGGGGATGCGCTCAAGCAAGAACGGCACGCCGATGGCGAGTCCGCCGACCAAAAGCGCGGCCGTGCAGAGGGCGGCGCCCAACTCAACCGACCGAGCCGCCACCCACGCTTTGACGTTCATGACCGTAATAAAGCTTATAGCGCACGTGTCAGGAAAAGTCAAATGCTAATCGGTTAGTGGCTGGCCCACGCCTCGCGCCTGCGCGAGCTCGAGCACCACGGCTGCGGCGGCCACGTCCTCGATGGCGAGCCCAACGGACTTGAAGAGGGTCACGTCGGACGGCTGCCGGCTGCCCGTCGAGCCGGCGACCACGTCGCGTAGCGAATGCACCCGGCTCCAATTGAGTTGCCCCTCGCGTTCCGCGATAAGGAGATCGCCGGCCTCGAGTCGGGCTGCCTCGGCGTCGTCGGCCACCACGAGGTCGGCTCGCGCAACGACACGGCCATCGACCTCTCGGCGATCGGGGTAGTTGGAGCCACAGACGTTGAGGTGCTGACCGGGCTGCAACCACTCTCCGGGGAATAGAGGGTGGGCGGCGGAGGTCATCGTGGTCAGGATCTCGGCCCCGTCGATGGCCTCACGCAGGTTGGCGGCCGGATGCAAGGCGATGGTGCGCGGCAGCGCTTTCTGAAGCTCGGCGACCAACGCGTCGCGATGGGCGGGGTCCCGGCTGGCCACGCGCACTTCGCTGAGCACGCGCGTCGCCGCGACCGCGAGCACCTGCGTGAGCGCCTGGCTTCCGGCGCCAACGATGGTCAAGACCGATGCGTCGTGGCGAGCCAGATATTTCGTGGCGACCCCGGAGGCCGCGCCGGTTCGCATCCGTCCGAGCCAGTCGGCCTCGATCACGGCACGGGGCCGTCCGTCAGCCGCGTCGAAGAGGCAGACCCAGAACCGGGCACCGGCCTTGGTGTGCGTGTAAGCCTTGAAGCCCATAAGGCCAGTGGCGGGGAGGGCCGCCGACATTGTGGCCAGGACGGCGCCGTCGGCAACGCGACGACGAGGCTGGTTGCTGGCGTGGCCCGCCGCCCAGTCGCGGAAGGCCGACTCCAGCGCCGCTATCGTCATGTCCATCGTCAGGAGCGCCTTGACGTCGGCCTCGCGCAGAAAAAGCGGCATGGTTAATCTTGACATCGCCGTGATCGATGCTGGTTTGCGTCGGCGCATCGCGCAGGCGAGGGTCGGGCATTTCGCGACGTCGGATGGCACCAAGCCCTCCGTCGTGCCGGTCTGCTTCGTCCTGCTTGGGGAAACCCTCTATCAGGCCATCGACGGAAAGCCAAAGTCAGCCAAACCCGCGCAATTGCGCCGCGTCAAGAACGTGCGCGCCAATCCCAGCGCCGCGCTACTTATCGACCACTACGTCGAGGATTGGCGGCGGCTCTGGTATGTCCTCCTTCGCGGAAAGGCGCGCATCGTGAGCCAAAACACCGAGCAGCGGCGGGCGATCCTCGCCTTGCGAAAAAAGTACCCGCAGTACCGGACGTCGGTGCCGTTGCCGGACGACGCACCAGTTATCGCGATAGATGTACGGCAGCTACGGCATTGGCGATCCAGCTCACTCGGCCGTGGCCGCGTGCGCCGCCCGGGTCGGCCGGCATGAAGGTGCGGATCGAAACGATGCCGCCCGCTGGATCGCCGTATCGATCGCCGAACCGCGCGTTGTCGGCGAACCACGGATCGTTCATCTCGATCCCGCCATCCGTGGTATAGCCGGTGAGCAGAATGAAGTGCTGGTTGCCAAGAAGGCGGACCTCGGCCACCACCGGCCGCCCCGCATCGAGCTCGGCCTGGATGGCGCCCAAGTCGGGACCCAGCCAACCGGAGAATGTCACGCGTCCGTTCGTGTAGAAATTGACCGCGTCCCAGATGAGTTGGTCGTCGTACGCATAACCGCCGTTCGCCGTCACCCAGGCATTGAAGGCGCCGGGGTCGGTATTGATGCCGTAGTACCGCAGCATCATCGTAACCGCGGTGATGGCGCAGCCGGCCGAGCCGATCGTGTCCGTCGCGGAGCTACCCAGGGGTGCCCCGGCCCAGGCGCCGTCCTGCTGGCCCATGACGGCGATGGTCATCGAGCTATCGGCCACGACGCTCAGCGGGTTACACCCAATTGCGGCCGCGATCGCGATGGCGCCGGCAACCGCCGCCGCACGCAGGCTGAATCTCGGGCTGGGGAATTGCAAAGCGCCGCCATCTTGCGGGGCCTGCCAGGCGCAAACAAACGCGGACGCTGATCCAAGGTGGCCGAGCGGGCCGGTCCGATATCACTCACCTCCCCATGGGCGGAAAAGGCCGTCTCCGACCATGGCCGCCAGCGACCGATGTAACGGCCGTTGGACGCCGCGTGCTAATCGCTATTGAGGGACGGTAAAGATGCAAACAAGATCGATGCCCGAACCGCCCAGCGGTTGTGGGGGGTTATCCGCCCGCCCGGCCTAGGCCGCCTGCTTCTTGGGGGCAGCCAGGCGCGCTTTGGCGCGCTGAATACGCTTCTCTTTGGCGGCGCGACCGCGCCGAACGTGGGGCTTCATCGCCGGTACAACCCGAGTGGAGGCTTTCACTTGCAGTAGCGGAGGCCAGCCGGATCAATTCGCGGCCCGATTGCCAGTCAGCGCGGGTTGGGGTCAAATTGAATGAGGCATTGTTAAGATGGGGTGGCGCACATGAGTGACCCGCGACCCATCGGCGTCTTCGACTCAGGCGTCGGGGGCCTCACGGTCCTACGCGAGCTGCAGCGGCAGCTTCCCAACGAGTCCACGATCTACTTCGCGGATCTTGGCCATTTTCCTTACGGGCCCCGCTACCAGGCGCAGGTCAGAACCTTTGCCCTGAACATCATCCGCTTTCTCGAGAAACTCGACGTCAAGCTGGTCGTGATCGCGTGCAATACGGCAACCGCCGCGGCTCTGAACACCGCCCGCGAGGTCTTCGACATCCCGATCATCGGTGTGATCACGCCCGGGGCGGAAGCCGCAGTCGCGGCGACGAAGAACAAGCGCGTCGGCGTGATCTCCACGGAAGGCACAATGCAGAGCCAGGAGTATCTGCACGCCATCCGCGAGGCGAACCCGACGATCGGCGTCCTTCCGAAGGCCGCCCCGCAACTCGTCGATCTCGTTGAAGCGGGCAAGTCCGATGCTCCCGAGACCGAGACCGCACTCCGCGAGGCCCTGGGCGACATCCTCGACTACCACGCCGATACCCTGATCCTTGGCTGTACCCACTATCCATTGCTGACACCGCTGATTCGGAAGATCACCGGCGACAAGATGATCGTGGTCGATTCAGCGGAGACGACTGCGGCCCGAGTCAAGCGCGTGCTGGCCAAGAACGGGCTCGAGTCGGCCGAGGGCGAGACCGCCCGGCATCAGATCTACGTCACCGGCTCCCCTGACCGGTTCGCCGACGTCGCGCGCATCCTGTTCGGACAGGACCTGCCGCCGATCACGACGGTTCGGCTCGAACTCGTCGAGACGATCAGCGGCCGGGAGGGAGCGGCGTGAGCGCCACCATGACTGGGATCGACTTCATCGCCCCGATCCGGACCGAGCTCGAGGATTTCGAGCAGCAGCTGCACTCCACGGTGCGCGCCGATCTCGGCCCGGTTGCGGATGCGATGGAGCACATCCTCGAGGCCGGCGGCAAGCGACTGCGGCCGGCGCTCGTCTTCCTGGCTGCAGGTCTCGGCCGTCCCGCGGAGCCTGACGACGTGGTTCGGGCGGCCATGGCGATCGAGTTCATTCACAATGCCACGCTGATCCACGACGACCTGATTGATGGCGCGCCTACACGCCGGGGCCTGCGCACGATCCACGAATCGCTCGGGCCGAACCCGGCGATCATCATCGGGGACTACTACTTTGCGAAGGGCGCCAACCTGATGTCGCAGATCGGCAACCCCAGCATCGACGCCTTGCTCTCGCAAACGGTGATGACGATCTGCTTCGGCGAGATGCTGCAGCTCACGAGCCAGCGGCGCTACGACCAATCGCTGGACGAGTATTACGCCAAGATCGAGCGGAAGACCGCGGTCCTCCTCGCCGCCTCGACCTACTGCGGCGCCGTGCTGGGCGGCCTCGACGAGGCCAAGGTGGAGGCGATGCGGCGCTTCGGCCGTCTGCTCGGGATGTCATTCCAGATCGCCGACGACGTGCTGGATTACCTGGCAACCGAGGAAGAAGTCGGCAAGCCGGTCGGCAACGACCTCAAGCAGGGCACCGTCACCCTCCCGCTGATGCTTGCCCGCCACGATCCGGCGGTCGACGGCCGGCTTGACGCCATCCTGGAGAAGACGATGCTGCAGGATGCCGACTATGCCGAGGTGGTCCGGACCGTACGGGATTCCCGCGGCATCGACGAGTCGTACGGCTATGCAAAGTCCTTCGGCGACAAGGCGCGGGCCGAGTTGCAGGCGTTCCCGCCTTCAGCCTACCGCGACGCGCTCGAGGCGCTCACCCACTACGTCGTCGGACGCCGCAGCTAGCGCCTAAGCCGCACCCCGATCGCAAGGTCGTGTGCTAGCTTGGCCTTTCATTGAGATTTCGGCTGGCGACGAGGGGGAGCACGCTGGCGATGATCCAGGCACAGCTCGCTGCGGATGCCCTGGCACGCCGCTACCCCGAGCATGAATTCGTGCTTGTGCCGCTGACGACGCATGGCGACCGCCACCCATCGATGCGGCTCAGCGACTCCCCTCGCGAGGGCATCTTCGTCAAGGAACTCGAGCAGGCGCTCCTCGAAGGTCGCGCGGAGCTGGCGGTCCATTCGGCGAAGGATCTTCCCACCCTGGCGACGCCCGGGCTCGTGTTGGCGGCCTTTCTCCCTCGGGCAGACCCTCGCGACGCATTGATTGCCCGCGGCCCCGCGTCGCTGTCGGAGCTTGCGCCCGGTTCGCGGATCGGTACCGGCAGCCCGCGTCGAGCGGCGCAGATCGCCGCCGTCCGGCCGGACCTGCGGACCATCGAGATCCGCGGCAACGTCGACACCCGCCTCCGACGACTGGCGGAGGGCGTCGTCGACGGATTGATCCTCGCGGTGGCCGGTCTGGAGCGGCTCGGCCGGCTGAGCGAGGCCCACGAGCTCTTGCCGTTGGAGGTCATGCTGCCGGCGCCCGGTCAGGGGGCACTCGTGTTGCAGACGCTGGAGGGCAGCGAGGCCGGTGGCCTCGCCGCGGCAATCGACGATCTGCAGACCAGACGGGCCGTCGAGGCGGAACGGTTACTGCTGCGGCGACTTGGCGGAGGTTGCCTCTCAGCGATGGGTGCCCTTGCGCTTGCCGACGGACTGGACCTGACGCTTCAGGCGGTGGTGCTCGATGCGAGCGGGCGTACGGTGATCCGGGCCGGAGCTCGAGGCCGAGATGACGAGGCCGTCGTCAACGACGTGGCCGGCCGTCTCGAGGCGCAGGGGGCGGCGCGTCTCCTGCTACGCCCGGGCGCGTCGCTTGCGGGCTTGCGCATCCTGGTCACGCGCGCCGATCGCCAGGCGGGAGCACTGGCCGGGGCGCTCACGGCGCTGGGCGCGGTGGCGATCACGTGTCCGGTCATCGCGATAGAGCCGGTCGAGGTCGATCCGGCGTTACTCCAGGATCTCGGTCGCTATGACTGGCTGGTACTGACGAGCGCCAACGGGGTAGACCGGTGGCGCGAACTGCTGCACGACGCGCACCGCGATGTTCCGGCACATATAAAGGTAGCGACGATCGGGCCCGAGACGGCCGGCCGAGCCCAGGAAGCCGGTATGACGCCCGCGCTGGTCCCGCGGCGATTCATCGCGGAAGAGCTAGCCGATGCGCTGGCGGGCGCCATGACACCAGGTGCCCGGATCCTGCTGGCGCGGGCGGCCGGCGCACGCGACGTCCTCCCGGACCAGCTCCGCGCCCGCGGCGCGCAGGTCGATGTGCTCGAGACCTATCGGACGGTCGCGCCCGCCGACCTGCGCCCCCGGCTGGCTGCCTGCCTGCCCGGCGTCGACATGATCACCCTCACCAGCTCCTCGACGGTGCGCCACTTCGTCGATGCCATGCCAGGCCCGCTCCCGGACCACGTCAAGGTTGCCTGCATCGGGCCGATCACGGCGCAGACCGCCCGCGATCTCGGCCTGCGGGTTGATATCATCGCGCAGGAGTACACGACGCGCGGGCTGGTCGAGGCCATCGTTCGCAGCCGGGCTCCAATTCCAGCATGACCTTTCCTACCCAACGCCCCCGCCGGTTGCGGTCGAGGCCGGCGCTTCGCCGGCTCGCACGGGAGACCCGGATCGCGCCCGAGGATTTGATCTATCCCTTGTTCGTGCGCGACGCGATCGACGCGCCCCGCCCGATCGAGGCGATGCCCGGGCATCAGCAGCACACCATCGAGTCTCTGACGAAAGAGGCCGAGTCCGCACTCAAAGTCGGGGTGCGCAGCTTCGTACTCTTCGGAATTCCGGCGGGCAAGGACGCCCAGGGCTCGGAGGCATGGTCCGAGAACGGCATTGTCCAGCGGGCCCTGGCCCAGCTCCGGGATGCCTTTGGGGCGGACATCCTGCTGATCGCGGACCTCTGTCTCTGTGAGTACACTGACCACGGGCATTGCGGTGTGCTCCAGGGGGAGACCGTCGCCAATGACCCGACGCTCGAGCTCTACCAGCGAATCGCTGTCGCCCAGGCAGCCGCCGGTGCCGACGTGATTGCCCCCTCCGGCATGATGGATGGCCAGGTTGGCGCGATCCGCTCGGCGCTCGACCAGGAGGGCTTCACCGACCGCGCCATCCTCGCCTACGCCGCCAAGTACGCCTCGGCGTTCTACGGACCGTTCCGGGAAGCGGCGGGCTCGGCGCCCCGCGTGGGCGATCGGCGCGGCTACCAGATGGATCCCTCCAACGCTCGCGAGGCCGTCCGCGAGGCGCGCCTGGACGTCGAGGAGGGCGCCGACGTCGTCATGGTCAAACCGGCGCTCGCCTACCTCGACGTCATCCGCGCGGTGGCGGATGCGACCGAGGTCCCGGTGGCAGCCTACAACGTCAGCGGCGAATACAGCATGGTCAAGGCGGCCGCCGCCAACGGCTGGATCGACGAACGCCGGGTGCTGCGGGAGATCCTCCTTGGGATCCGGCGCGCCGGCGCCCAGATGATCCTGA
>JALYYE010000075.1 GCA_030946735.1 Candidatus Dormiibacterota bacterium | reverse complement strand
CGGACCTGATGCCCGAGATCGAGAAGGCTATCCTGCGGGACGAAACCGCGATGGCGGCCCTCCGCAGGTTCTGCCTGGGGGTCGCTCATTGGACTGTAACTACCGACTGCTGGTTCCGGGCGCTCGACCTGTACCGGCTGACACGAAGGCGAACGGAGCTAATGGGCCGGTTTCTGTGCGTAGACAATCATGTGGTTCGGGCGGTTCAAAAGGCGTGAGCATAGTGCCAATCCGCGCACAGCAACGGTGGCGACCATCCGCACCCACAGAGGTCTTTCCCGGAAACGCATCAATGACATGCCCGGGCTCTGAAAGAACGGATCGGCACGGACCTCGTCGAAGCCCACGGCCTGAAGAAGAATCTGAATGGACTGCGGGTCAAAAGTAAATTGATGCCCACCCGGCTGGTAGATTTGCGCGAGGACGGACGGCCACCGGCCACCGCTCATGCGGTACAAGGCAATCGCAGTGCGGCGGTAGATACCGTCAGACGGAAGTTCGGCGACCAGCCAGCCGCCGGGCTTAAGGAGACGATAGACAGCCGCCAACTCCCCGCGCGGATCGGTGCAGTGTGGAAGTACGCAGTAACTTGTCACCGCGTCACAGGAATTCGGTGTTAACGTAAGTTCCGGGAGGCGGCCGACAAAAAAGGCCATCCCGGTATCCCGGCTGACGGCTGGTACGATGTCGTTGCCCTGCACTGCCCAACCTCGCCGGGTTGCCTCGGCCATCAGTTGGCCGTTCCCACAACCAACATCGTGCAAGACTCCACCGGCCGGGACGACACGCATGACTCGATCTAGAAAGTCGATGCTTCGCGGATCCTCGCTCTCGGGCTGGAGTTGACCGTAGAACGCATCCAGCACCGGCCTAATGGCGTCGACCTGTTCCGGTCGCGGATATTTGTCGGCAAATCCGATGCGATGGGCCTTGCAGCGACGGATCTCAAAGGTAGTGCCGTTGTGCAAGGCAATACCCACAAGGAGGTAGTCGCCGCTCTGGTGGCTACCACAGACGGGGCAAGCGAGAACCGGCACGAACCCTCCCGCGAGCAATCTTACAGGGCGGCTAAAGGGCTTTTAGGCACCCTCGCCGCCGCCCAAGGGGAGGAGTGTCCGGCCAATTTTCTGGAAATATAGCGTCTGGTTGGCATTTGTACGGCGACGCGTATCTTTTGCGGCCGATGCAGAGCTCGGTGAAACCTAACGACTCAAGCTGAACCTTGGATGGCTATCGAACATCCGTCCGAACCCAAAGTGACGCGGGAATTCTTGCCCGAAAGGGCAAACCCAGACTTGCCTGCAATCTGACAGGACCCGACTACCACTTGGGGTAGTCCAATCGGACATTCTTCACCATATCTAAATGAGCCTTAAAGCTTCCCTGTTGACATAGGCAATGTGGACCTGTCAGGATGCGCGATAAGGCTTTAGAAGAGGGGCCGACGTTTCCTAGGGGAATTGGGGCAGCTTGTACCTCGCGGTCAATAACGGCGCTTCCATGGCCGACGCTACTGCCGCAGGCCGGCGGGGTACAAACGTGGGGGGAGCAAGTGGCAACGATCCTGGCGGTTGACAAGGATACCCTCCAGCTCGAGGTGTTGAGCCACCTGCTCCGGCAGGAAGGCCACAAAGTCCACGCGACTGCAGAGCCGGAAACGGCCCTCGACTTGCTCCAGTGCCAGTTGATCGACCTGGTGGTCGTGGAACCGGTGCTGCCCCGCCACGACGGCGTCCGGATCTGCCAGCAGATGCGTCAGCTCAATCCCTACACCCCCCTGCTAGTCCTCTCCGAGCGGCGAGAAGAAGACCAGATCGTGCGCACGCTCCTGGCGGCGGCCGACGACTATGTGGTCAAGCCGTTCTCCCCGCGCTACCTGCTGGCACGGGTGACCGTCCTGCTGCGTCGGTCCAACCTCAACCGCGGCGGGCGCTGGGTGGACGAAAACCTCTCGATTGGTGAGATCTCTCTCAACCTGCAGCAGGCTCAGGTCCTGGTCAGTGGTCACCGGATTCCGTTGACCCAACGGGAGTTCTCGCTGCTCTACGCGCTGATGGAGAATGCCGGCCGGGTTCTCAGCCGTGATCAGCTGACGGAGCTGGCCTGGGACCACTTCGCCGGGATGCCGAAGACGGTTGACGTCTATGTCCAGCGGCTGCGGAAGAAGCTCCAGCCGTATCTCGATGGGCGGGAGTACATCCAGGCGCTTCGTGGCTTCGGGTACAAGTTCGAGATGCCCCAACCGCACGCCGCCGCGTTGCGCTAGTTGTATTAGTAAGGTTAAAGGCTAGTAACCGGCGGTTCAGGTAGTCGCAAGCCGGCTTTCACGGTCGAGTACCGGCCGCGGTCACTTTTTGCGCTCACCGTTGCAGAGAGCGGCCATCGAGGAGATTGTAGGATGGCGCCGCAAGTTAACGATCTGTAACCAGCGACAAGGCCTCCTCTTACCCTCCCGTGTTTCGCGGTCCGTAACGTGCGAGGTCTCCGATGTGGAATGTCCTTCACGCTGCGCCCAACGGCGAGCCGCAGGTCTGCAAATTCCTGGGCCTGCATGCGATCGAGGCATACGCCCCCAAGTTCCCGGCGCCGCCGCGCACCAAGCCCGGTAGCGTCCGCGACCGGCACCACCGCTGGGTCTTTCCCGGTTACGTCTTCTTCAAGCTGGAAGACGGCTTCACCCACTGGGACCTGATCCGGTGGGCGCCCGGGGTACGCCGGATGCTTCAGGAGGACGGCGCGCCTGGAACGGTGGATGACGCCATCGTCGATCACGTCCGCCAGCGCCTGGCGGAGCGCTCGCTGAGCCCCGCTCGCCCCACCTTCCGATACGGCCAATCGGTGGTCATCCAAAGTGGTCCGTTGCGGATGGTGGACGCTATCTTTGACCGGAATCTGGACGCACCTGCACGGGTGCAGATCCTGGTCCACATCCTCGGGCGCCCGCTGGCGGTCGAGGTCGACCCGGCGATCCTGAAGGCGACCGGCTAGCCACTCTCGCCTCCCGAGGGATCGCGTTTTCGAGCACGCAAGTGTTCGAAACGGCGGAGCCTTCCCAGAAACCCAACAAATCGGCGTTTTGCGACCAAAGTCTCAGGAGGATCGAATCGAGATGAATTGGCGGGAAAAGCGAGTCTTAGTGACCGGCGGCGCATCGTTCATCGGGTCGCACCTGATCGACCTGCTCGTCGACAAGGGCGCCCACCAGATTCGCGTTGTTGACGATCTGACCAGCGGACGGGCCGAGAACATCCAGGGTCACCTGGATTCTGGCCGCGCGAACCTCATCCGTGCGGACCTCCTCGCCCCAGGGGTTCCGGAGGCGATCGTACGCGAGATCGACGTGGTCTTCCACCTGGCGGCAATCCACGGGGGACGTGGCTATGTCGACCTGCATCAGGCTGCCTGCGCCCAAAACTTCGCGATGGACGGCATGCTCATTAAGGCCGCACACGAGGCCGGCGTGGAGAAGTTCGTCTATGCCTCCTCAGGATGCGTGTATCCGAACTACCTGCAGCAGGACGTCACCCAGGAGCTCTACCTGACGGAGGACATGGCCGGTCCCCCATATGATGCGGACAACCTCTATGGCTGGGCCAAGCTCATGGCCGAGATGACGTTGCGGGCGTACTCGCGCGACTTTGGGATGAAGTCGGCCTCTTGCCGATTCTTCACTGTCTACGGCGAACGCGGAGTTGAAAACCATGCCGTTATCGCCATGATCGCCCGCGCTTTCATCCGGGAGAACCCCTTTGAGGTGTGGGGTGACGGCAGCCAGATCCGAAACTGGACCTACGTTGGGGACATCGTAAATGGCATCGTGCTGGCCGCCGAGAAGATCGACGACGGGACGGCGGTCAACCTGGGCACCATGGAGCGCACCACGGTCATCGAAGCCGTGCGCGAGGTACTGCGGTACACAGGTCGGACAGCCGAGATCAAGTTCCGCCCCGACATGCCGACGGGTCCAAAGAATCGCGTGGCGAGCAACGCGTTGGCCCAGCGTCTGCTCGGATGGCAGCCCCAAATGTCCTTCGTCGATGGCCTGCATCGGACGACGGACTGGTACTTTGCGACGAAGAATCCGGCGAGGGTCAGCGCATCGCTGCAACGGCTGCTTACGGAGCGCCCAGAGCCCGAGCAACTGTCAGCGCCAGTGCCGGTCGAGGTGGCCGGCTAACTGTCCGGCGGCCTGCTGGTGTCGGTAATCGTACCGACGCATAACCGGGCTTCGCTCCTGAAGAGGCATCTCGCCGCGCTCGCCAGCCAGACCTACCCTCGCGAGTCCACGGAATGGATCATCGTTTGCGACGGGTGCAGCGACGATTCAGCCGGGGTGGCTAAGGCGGGCGGGGCCGACCAGGTGCTAGAAAAACCAGGTGGGGGTGCCGCCTCTGCTCGGAACGCCGGGCTGGCCGCCGCCAATGGCCC
>JALYYE010000053.1 GCA_030946735.1 Candidatus Dormiibacterota bacterium | reverse complement strand
ATACCACCTCCATATCTGATTGAATCGAAGATTTTCTCCGGATTGAGGCGGCGGTGTGATTCTGTTTGACCGTCTGATTCGGAGGGACAGATGGTCAAATGCACCAAGAGGCAAATCCGTGAACTTAAGCAAGCGCTGCGCTGGAAAATCGCTGCCGCGCATCGCCAGCGGATTCAGATGGTATTGCTGCGCGAGAGCGGCATGACGCAGCCGGCGATTGCGGCGGCGCTGGGCGTGTCGCTGAGCACGGTGAACCGCGCGCACATGGCCTATGACGGGGGCGGCATCGAGGGGCTGAAACCGAAGCCGATTGGCGGACGCCAGCGCGAGAACATGACTTTGGCGAAGGAAAAGGCCTTGCTGGCGCGCTTTGCCAAAGCGGCGGGGGCCGGCGAGATGTTGAACATTCACGATCTCAAGGCGGCCTATGAGCAGGCGATCGGGCATCAAACCAGCAACAGCACGGTCTACAATCTTCTGGTCCGGCATGGTTGGCGCAAGCTGATGCCACGTCCGTTCCACCCCCAACGCGACCTCGCGGCTCAGAACGATTTTAAAAAAGCCGCTTTCCACGCGCTGTAAGGAGGGCTCGGCGAACGGCGGCCCGATGCGGTCGCCGGCTGCGGATCATGTTTGCCGATGAAGCGCGTTTCGGCCGGATGAACCGGCCACGGCCGTGCTGGGCTCCGCGCCCCATGAGGCCCGAGGTCGCCTCGCAACTCATTCGCCAATATATCTATCTGTATGGCGCCGTCTGTCCGCAGGACGGAACGTGCGTCTATCTGATCATGCCGACATCGAACACGGAGTGCTTCCAGAACTTCCTCAACGTCCTGTCGCGAAGGTTTGCCAGGCAGGATATCCTCCTGGTTCTCGATGGCGCCCCCAACCATCGCAGCCGCGATCTCGTCGTTCCCGACAACATTACATTGCTGTTCCTGCCGCCCTACGCGCCAGAACTCAATCCAAAGGAAAATCTCTGGGATGAAATCCGCGAGAAAATCTTCAAAAACTACGCCCTCAAATCCATCGACGCAGTGCGCACCAAGCTCGACGCGGCGATCGGTTACATCGAGCGCAAGCCAAACCTCGTGAAATCCATCACCTCGTTCCCTTACATCGCAAAGTCATTCTGATATGGAAGGGGTATTAGATAGGAGGAACAGTTGCCGAAGCGGCTGGGTTGTTTACCTGTGAAAAAGCCATCCAAAACAGCGGCCGAGCTCGAAGCTGCCATCAAGTTGGAGATGGAGGACATCTGTGAATGGCCGACGGACATTGCCCTTACTGTGCGGCCGGATGGCGACACATGGAAGATCGTCATTATGCAGGACATTCCCGGAGATGACAGGGATCGCTTCGAGATGATTTCCCTCATAGCCGATCGGCTTAGGAGCCAATTTGATTTGAAAGGCTGATGTAAGAAGGCTATCGGGTTGTCGCCGTGGTTGCGTGCATACAGCAGAGGAGCGTTGGATGTGAATGAAGGATCCGGCTCAAGAGGCATGACGCCGGCGGACTTGGCGGCTTTAAGCCGTTCGATCGCTTGAGATCCCGGTGTCCCTGTCGCAAACCTAATTCGGCTGATGAACAACAGCGAATCGGGTGAAGCCCAGAGATGGCCGGATTTGGCTTTCTGAATGAGTTGCGGCGGCACGGCTGAGCTCGCGTCCCGGTTATCGTACTGACGGCCAAGGATCTCACGCCGCGGGACCGCGCTTGAGGGCAGAACCTCGCGTGTGATTCAACAATTCAGCCTGCGAGACCTCAAGTTACAGGTGTGCTGCGGGAGCTTAAGGCGGCCAAAGACCGCCGATCTCGCGCGCAAGCACGGTGTTCCGGAACGACGCTGCCTGGAAGGCCAAATTCGGCGGCATGGACGTCCTCGAGGCCAAGCGGCTGACACAGCTTGAGGACGAGAAAAATCAGATGCTTGAGCCGGCGCGTGTTGTAGAATGGGAATCTCTCCCGGGAGAACATCATGTTTCGTAAACCGACAATCGGCGCCGGCGCCATGGCAGGGATAGCAGCCCTAATCTGGACGACCTCTTCAACCGCGCATGGGTATCGTTGGGGTGTATTTCGCGAACAGAGTTTTTTTGGTACCCCTCTCGATTATCGGCGATGCCGCATTCAAGAGATTGGACCGGCTCAGCTAATCCCAGGCAAACTTCTTGCTCGTGCAGCAACCCTATTGGAAGCAGT
>JALYYE010000041.1 GCA_030946735.1 Candidatus Dormiibacterota bacterium | reverse complement strand
GCACGACCGAGCGCAGCCTGCGCCGTCGGTGCGCCTCGAGCCCAGCCTGAGTCCGCGCTAATGTTTACGCAGAAATTCCAGGCATGGGTGCGCCGCCGGGCGGAGCGCTTTGTCAGCGTCTTCCGGGAATCACCGATCACGCCCAACATGCTGACGCTGTTCGGTTTGGTCATCACCGGCGCCGGCGCCTTTCTCGTCGCCATCAACCAGTTGCTCCTGGGTGGCCTGGTGCTGACCGTCGCCGGCTTCTTCGACGTCTTCGACGGTGCGCTGGCCCGAGCCTCGGGCAAGGTCTACCGCTACGGCGCCTTCCTCGATTCGACTGTCGACCGCTACTCCGAGGGCGTCGTCTACCTGGGAATCCTCATCTATTTCCTTCGACAACACGACGGCCTGCAGCCGACCATCGTCTTGATCGCGCTCGCGGGGTCCTTCCTCGTGAGCTACGTCCGCGCGCGGGCGCAGAGCCTCGGCTTCACCTGCGACGTGGGGATCCTCGCCCGACCCGAGCGGGTCGTGATCATCGTGGCGGGGCTGTTGCTCGAATCGATCGGGCTGCGGATCGGACCCTGGTCGCCCTTGACCGTGGCGCTGCTCATCCTGGCGGTCGGCACCAACTTCACCGCCGTCCAGCGCGTCTGGGTCGTCTGGCAGCAGAACCGGGCTGAGCTGCGGACCATCCGTGGGCAGGCCGCCCCATTGCCCACCGACAAGCCTCGCGAGCCGCAACCGGTCCGGGCGGCGATGCGGCGCTTCTTCGAGAACCTGGGCAATCCCTGATCCATTAGTTGGCCGGTCGCGCCACTCGGTATCATGTGGGCGTGCAGGTCGCGATCTACGCCGACAATGATCCCGGCGGCAAGAAACTTATCGCCACCCTCAAGCGGCGGCTGAAGAACGAAGAGATCCGTGCCTGGCAGATTCAGAAGCTGGCGCCCTTCACCCTCGTGCACGCCGGCGATCGTTACACCAAGATCCGGGTGACCTTCGTCCCGGCCGGCACCCCGACTTTCAGTCGCGCCGCCAAGGCCGGCCGGCTGGGCGCCTTCAAGAACCCCGAGCCGGCGCTGCTCGCCACCATCTCGGACGGCCCCTCGGCCGATCGCGTGCTCGGTTTCGTGGTCGGCATGCTCACCCGCCACGCCGCGCCGCTGGGCGTGTCCGGGGTTGGCATCCCCTTGACGGGATCCGCCTCGAGCCGCTAGCTCGTTTCCGTTTCGGTGGCGACGCCACCGCGCAGGCCGAATAGGTGCTTCTGCCAGGCCAGGTAGATCACGATCGCCACGTTGATCAGCAGGATGCTGATGCGCACCGCCGTCTGGCGGTTGATCACCTCCCCGACCTCCAGCGGGATGCCGATGCAGCCCGCGATCACGGTGAGGTACTCGGCCCAGCGGCGCCGCCGCGCGAGCCCGATCGCTTCGGTCAGCTCCAGCGCCCCGAAGAGCAGGGCGCCGATGCCGATGAGCAGCACGGTCCGCGAGGAAAATTCGCCGATGGGACGAAGCACAGTGCTCAGGACCCGAGGAATGAGTCGCCGTTCGGGGTTGACGTTCAGCTCGGCCACCCACTGACGGACCAGCGAAACCACGCTACGGCTCCGCGTCAGCAGGGCGATCCCCAGAATGAAGACCAGGCTACCGCGGATCGCGCGTTCCAGGATGATTAGGCGGACAATCGTGTCGACCGGCTGCGTTTCCCGCCCCAGCTCGCGCTTGACCTCCTGCCAGAAGGTCATCGCGGCAGCGCCTCGAGCAGGCGATCGAGGTCCTCGTCGCTGTTGTAGTAATGCGGCGAGGCACGCAGGAAATCGCTGCGCAGCGCGATGATGACGCCGGCCTCGCGCAAGCGGGCGTGTAGCTCGGCGGGCACCAGCCGCGGATGGCGGAACGACACGATGCCGGATCGCTCGGAGGGCAGCGTCGGTTTGAACACCAGGTCGTAGCCGCGCCGCGGCAGCTCGTCGCGCAACCGGTCCGCAAGGCGGAGAACCGCATCTTCGACCGCGGCAGGGCCGGCTCGCAGCAGGAGGTTGACGGCGGCTCCCATGCCGAGAATGCCGGGATAGTTCGGGGCCGCCTCCTCGAAGCGGCGAGCGTCCGGCTTGAACGTGAGGTCATATTCGATGTACTCCCTCTCCTGGACCACGCTGTCAGCGCCGATCGCGACCGGAGCCAACCGCTCCAGCATCCGCGGTCCGATATAGGCGAAGCCAATGCCGATCGGACCGAGCAGCCATTTCTGGGCGCCGGCGCAGAGGAAGTCGACGGGTGCAGCTGCCAGGTCCATCCGCAGGGCACCGGCCGCCTGGATCGCGTCCACCACCAGCAGGACATCGCGGCCTTTGAGCGCCGTACCCAGGGCGGCGAGATCGGTCCGAAACCCGCTCCAGAACTGAACCGCGCTGATGGCCAGCACACGAGTCCGTCGATCGCAGAGACGCACGAGGGCCTTGACGTCGATCCGCCCCTGCTCCGGGCGGTAGAGGCGGAGTTCGACACCCTTTCGCTTGAGACCCATCCAGGGATAGATGTTGGCGGGAAACTCCCGATCGACGCCGACGATGTTATCCCCCGCTTCCCAGTCGAGGCCGGCCGCCACCAGCCCAAGGGCCGCGGTCGTGTTCTTCGTAAACGCGATCGATTCCGGGCCGGCTGACACCAGCTCGGCGATCCGGCCGCGAACCTGACTGCGAAACCGCTCCCAGTGCGGCCGGTCGAAGGGCTCCTCCGTCATGCGGCCGAGAAACACTTCCATCGTGGAGCGCACCGGAGTCGCCAGCGGTGCGATGGCCGCGTGATCGAGATAGGCGTAGCGGCTCGTGATCGGATACAGCGCTCGCATCTCCTGCGGCGTGAGCGGCATACCTTGGGCACACTACACTAGGCATGTTGGGCGAGGCGACAACCATTGATGTCTCGGACTTCGAGCGGGTCGACATGCGCGTCGGCCGGGTCCTCGAGGCCGAGCCCTTTCCACAAGCCCGCAAACCGGCGTACCAGCTGCGCATCGACTTTGGGCCCCTGGGCGTCCGGCGCTCGAGTGCCCAGCTGACGGTGCACTACCGGCCGGAGGAGCTGCGCGGCAAGCTGGTCATCGCCGTCGTCAACTTTCCGGCGCGCCAGATTGGTCCCGTGCGCTCGGAGGTGCTGGTCCTGGGCGTGCCCGATCCGGACGGCGCCGTGGTGCTGCTCGAGCCAAGCGTCGACGTTCCGCTCGGGGGTCGCGTCTTTTGAGCGTGCCGCCACTGAACCCCTACCTGGTGAGTGAGTGGCACGATCAGGCGACCGGCGCCCGTGGATGGTTCGTCATCGATCGGCTGGTCGGCGACATGTGCTCCGGGGGCATCCGCATGCGTCCGGGTGTGACCGTCGACGAGGTCACTCAGCTGGCGCGCACCATGTCGCACAAGATGGCGGTCCTTGACATTCCCTATGGCGGCGCCAAATCAGGGATCGACTGCGATCCGGCTTCCCCGCAGGCGCCTGCGGTGCTGCGTGGCTTCATCGAGGCCATACGGCCCTTCATCGTGGATCGCTACGCGACCGGGGCCGACCTGGGCACGCGTGAAGACGACATCATCGCCGCCTGCCAACTGGCCGGCTTGACGCACCCCCTCCAGGCCGGCTTCAAGGCCGAAGGGGGCGCCGGGCTGAGCCGCGTCAAGCAGGCGCTGGCGTTGACCAGCGAAGGCATTCCCATCACCGAGTTGATTGCGGGCTATGGCGTCGCGGAATGCACCACCGAGGCCAGCGAGGTGCTGGGGCTGCCGCTGGAAGGTGCAACGGTCGCCCTCCAGGGATTCGGCAACGTGGGGGGCGCCGCGGCTCGATACCTGGATCGGGCCGGGGTCCGCATCACCGTGGTGGCCGATGTCGAGGGGACCATCGTCGATGAGCACGGTCTCGATGTCCAGCACCTCCTCTCGATCCGCGACCGGTTCGGTCGCATCGACCGGCGACGCCTGAAGCCCGGAGCGCGCTGCGAACCGGAGCCGGCCTGGCTCAGCCATCCGGTCGACATCATGATCCCGGCCGCGATCGGGAACGCGATCCGCGCCGACAACCAGGCGGGGATTACGTGCCGCCTGCTGGTGCAAGCCGCCAACAACCCGGTGACACCGCAGGCAGAAGCGCAGCTCGAAAGCCGCGGGATCACGATCCTGCCGGACTTCGTTGCCAATGCCGCCGCGGCCTTTCTGTTCGGCGGCCTGCTGGAAAAGCGACTGGAACCAAATCTCGATTCGATCTTCGGAGTGACCAGCGGCCAGCTCCGCAGCATCACGCGTGAGCTGCTCGAGCGGGCGCGGCGCGAGAAGGTCTCGAACCGTCGCGCGGCCGAGGAGATCGCCGAGGCGCGCTTGCGGCAGCGGCGGGCTTAGAACCGCTGGGAGTGGCGGCGCATCATGCAGTCGTCCATGACCACGTCCAGTCCCGCGGTGCGGGCCCGCTCCGCGGCCGCCTCGTCGATGACGCCGTCCTGGAGCCAGATGGCGCTCGCCTTGACGGCGATGGCGTCGTCCACGATCGGACCCACGAACTCCGACCGTCGAAACACGTCGACCACGTCGACGGGCTGCGGGATCTCATGCAAGCTCGGATAAGCGCGCTCGCCCAGCACCTCGTCGACGTTGGGATTGACCGGGATGATTCGATAGCCCGCCCGTTGCAGGTAGCGCGCGACGCCGTGGCTGGGCCGCCGCGGGTTGGCGCTGAGGCCGACCACGGCAATCGTCTTCGCCGATGTTAGGATCTTTTCCGCGACGTCCATCCCTGTGGGTCCACGCTTCCACTGTACAGGCGGTAATCCTCCGACCCTGACCTAGAATTTGACCGTGGTGCCACCGGCCCGGCTCTCGCCCATTCCCACGCAGATCGTCGACGCCTTCCGCGCGGTCGCACCGGCGGTCGAGGCGTTTGCCCGTGAGCACGATTTCCTGATCGACCGCTACCGGCGGGG
>JALYYE010000010.1 GCA_030946735.1 Candidatus Dormiibacterota bacterium | reverse complement strand
AGCCTATGCGACCTAGATGTCACCGTTTTCACAGGGACGCGACGCGAAACCAGTTGTATTCAGTATGGAACAAGAACGGGCGAGCATCAGCACCCACGCGATCATGGAGAAGGTCCGCGAGATGGGCCTCTATCCCGTCGTCCTCGCCGAGGGTCGTTTCACGGCATCGAGGCGGCTGGCGCACGCCATGGAAATCGCCTACAAAGCGTTGTCTGCGCCTGAAACGCACCTGCCGGATTCTGCTCACACTAGTGGGAACGTGACCGCGATTACCATCAGCTCGACGTCGCCCGCGGGATCCTAAAGCCCGGTCGTTGCGGCTGGCACCGGCCTTTAACACCATCTAATAAGTCGTCGATCAGGCTAACAATCCCCCTCTACGGTGGGCCAAACATTCGGGCGGACCCGTTAGATCTGCCCGGAAGGGAGGTTCGCGAAGATGGGCATATCGAGTGGACGACACGCGCGCCGGGTGGTGGTGATCGGGGTAACGGCGGGCGTACTTCTCGCCGCGTGCGGCACCGGGGGTACAAGCCAGAGCGCCACAGTGAAGAACGGAGGCACCCTGGTGTGGGGCCTCGATGCTGACGCTCAAAGCCTCAATCCCTTTGTAGCGGGCGACCTGCCGTCGTCGCGGGCACTGTCTTTCATGTTCCCCAATCTGTATTCGGCTGACAAGAACCTCAACGTCTTCCCCGATCTTGCCGATGGCATGCCCCAGGTGTCGTCCGATGGCAAGGTCTGGACTGTGAAGCTCAAGTCGGGCGCAAAGTGGACCGACGGGAGCGCGATTACCGCCGATGACGTCGTGACCACTGTCAACCTGCAGAACAATCCCAACCTTGATACGGACGCGGGCTTCGACTGGAGCGTCCTGGACAAGGTCGAGAAGGTCGATACGCTCAACGTGAAATTCACCCTCAAAAATCCATTTGCTCCCTTCCTCGCCAACAACCTGGTGGGTTGGGTGGCCCCGGCCGCGGTCTACGGAAAGATCGATCCGTCGCAGCAGCGCCACGATGCCATCAGCCAGCATCCGACGGTAACCGGCGGTCCCTACAAGTTCGCCGGCTGGATTCCGGGGCAGGAGATCGACTACGTCGCCAACGAGACCTACTTCGCCGGGCGGCCGCACTTCGACAAGGTGGTAGGCCGGGTCATCACCGATGCGACGGCGTCCACGAACGCCGTCATCGGCGGGGATATCCAATGGACACCCACCGTCGCTGAGGCCGGGCAGGGCGCGGTACAGAAGGTTCAGTCGGCGGGCAACCTGACCGTCCACTCCTTCGCCGACCTGCAGTACATCGACATTCGGATGAACGAGCGTGCCGGCCACCCGTTCGGCGACGTGCTGGTCAGGCGCGCCTTCGCCTACGCGCTCGATAAGGATTCGATCGTCCAGGCGGCGAAGGGCAACACCGGTGTGCCACTCTGGGGCGATATCACTCCCGCCTCCTGGGCCTATGACGCCAACGCGCTGGTGAAATACAAGCAAGACGTGAGCAAAGCGAAGTCGCTCCTGCAGCAGGCCGGCTGGACGATCGGCTCGAACGGCATCGCGACCAAGAACGGCAAACAGTTCTCCTACAAGCTCCGCGTTCGGGCCGGAAAACCGGATCGGCTCAAGGCTGCCCAGATCATCGCCGACCAGGTGAAGGCCATCGGCATGGATCTCCAGCCCGATCCCGTGGACTTCAAAGTCTTCTACAAGCCGTTGCAGAACGGGACGTACGATGTTGCGCTTGCGGGATTCGCCCTGACCCTCGACCCCGACGAATACACCGTGCTTCACTCCAGTCAACTGCAACCGGAGCACAAACAGGGCAACAACTGGACCGGCTACAGCAACCCGCAGCTGGACCAGCTGATCGACCAGGAACGGGCCACCGTCAAGGCCACGGTTGCGGAAACCCAAGCCGCCCGTAAGCCGGTCTTCAACCAGATCCAGCAAATCCTGGGCAATGACATCGTCACCTACTACCTCTGGGCCGATCGGTCGACGATGGCCTGGGGCGGTAACGTCGGGGGCGTGGCCGCCGGCAATGGTGACAACACCATCTACGTCGACCAGGGCCGAGATACCCGGGTCTTCTCCGAGTGGTGGTCGAAGAGCGCGAAGTAAGCGACGTCCGCGCGCGCCGATCGGGGAGCGGAGTGGTCTAGGCCCACTCGGCTCCCTTTATGGACTCGGCGCCAGCTTGAGGTACGACTGCAGCGGGTGCCCGATGACGCGCATGATGTCGCCGCGCAACTGGTACGTCTCTCGCTCATCGCAGTTGATCTGGACGATCCGGCCGGTCCTCAGCACGGCAAGATGCGCTCGCACCACCGGCTCAGGTTGTTCCAGTCGACGGCAGAGTTCTTCCAGCGTCAGGGCACGTTCGCTCAGCAGCTTCAGGATGCCCAACCGTGCCTCATCGCCGAGCGCCTGGTAGGTTCGCGCCAATCCGCGCCGGACGCTCTCGACTGACATCTGATCGTCGGCGACGGGATAGGCGTAAATGCGCAGCAACTTGTAGTTCACCACCGCCACCCAGGGACGCATCACGAGGGTGGGGACCAGCAGAACCTTCTTGAAGCGGTGGTTGACGCCGTACTTGATGCCGGTGGCAATCAGGATCTGGCGCTCGGGATCGGTGCCCATGAGGGTGCGCCTCGCGCGGGCGTCGGCCGCCAGGGTTTTTCGGATCGCCGGCTCCTCCTTCGCGAAGACGCGTTCATGCCAGCCGCCGATCGTCTCGAGGATGAGTTCCTTGAGCTCGTCGGCAGGCGTCGCCAGCAGCCGCGCCAAGCTTTGCCATCGTTCGGGCATGGAGGTGGCCAGCGCGCGGGCCGCGGCGGGGCGTGCCTGGCGGCTTCCGGAGACGGCGGCCATGATGGTGGCCTCGATCCGCTCGGAAAAGAGCGCCGAGTAGAAGCCAACCACATGCAGCATGAGCTCCTGCGGCGTGAGTTGCTCGAGGCGGTGGAGGAACGCCGCCACACTCGTCGATGGTTGGAAGGCCTGAATGCCCATGAGCTGATCCAGGTTGGCGAAGCCGCCCTCGAGGCGGTCGAGCCCCCGCAGAAGTCGGGGGGAACAGCGCCGGCGTTGTTCTTCGGCCCAGTTCCGGCCAATGTCGAACGTTTCCAGGTTCTCGAACCCAGCAAAGACCATCATTTGCAGCAGGAGCTCGTAGATGGGAGAGTCGTCGACGTCGACTCGCACCGGTTTCGTCTTCACCAAGGGTGGACGAATTATATTTCGGTCGCCCACCCTAATACTTTCTAATCGCCGCGTCGAGCTACCTCAGAGGCCGGGTCGTGACCGATGAGTTGTCGCGGCACGTGCCGTCTAAGGGATTGATACACGATGCCGACGCCAGAGCGGAGCGTGACCGCCTTCGTCTTCTGCGACGTCCAGGGGGTCAGTGCCGATGCCGTAACCGTCGATGCCCTTGCCCGGCTGCAGCTCGCCGCCCGTCGGAATCAGTTCCAGGTCAGACTGCGGGGGGCGTCCAAGGAGCTACGAGGTCTCCTCGCCTTGATGGGATTGAGCGACGTGCTGCCGGACTGACGCGACTAGTCGATGTGCGGTGGCAGGCCGAACAGCGGAAAGAGCCGTGCCGTATCGAGGAAGAACGTGAACTCGACGATCTGGTCGCCGGCGGTTTCCACTACCAGGAGGGACCACGGATCCCGGCCGCTGCCCGACTGGCTGGGCTTGTACTGACCGAAGGCGACGCACCCGTTCGCGCCCTGGGTCGGCAGGAGCCGCGAACCACGACAGCCGATGCCCGGCCCGAACCACCAGTTGAGGATGTTGTCGCGGCCGTGCAGCCAGAGATCGTAAGGCGGCATCGACTGCGTCGCATCTTCCTTGATCAACGAGGTGAGGGCGCTCAGGTCGTAGCGCTCGAATGCCTGCACGTAGCGGGCCAGGAGCTGCTTCTGGGCCTCGTCCATGGGAGGCAGCGGGTCATTCGTACTGGCGCCGCTCGCCTCGAGCGTCTCGCGGGCGCGCTGCAGGGCGCTGTTGACCGAGGCCATGCTGGTGTCGAGCAGCTCGGCGACCTCCCTGGCTTTCCATCGGAGCACCTCGCACAGGATCAGCACCGCCCGCTGGCGGGGAGGAAGATGTTGGAGCGCCGCGACGAAGGCGAGGCGGATCGACTCGCGCGTCACCGCTAGCTCCGCCGGATCACCCTCCTCGGCAAGGCTGCTGTCCGGGATAGGCTCCAACCAGGCAACCTCTGGAAGCCAATGCGCATTGGATTCAGTGGGAGCCCGCGCCGGGCCAAGGTCCATCGGCCGAGCTCGGCGGTTTCGTCCGTCCAGCATGTCGAGGCAGACATTGGTGGCGATCCGGTAGATCCAGGAGCGCACAGCGGCGCGGCCCTCGAAACGCTCGAAGCCGCGCCAGGCTCGCAGCATCGTCTCCTGCACCGCATCCTCCACCTCGAATGGCGAACCTAGCATGCGATAGCAGTAGCCGGTGAGTCCCGGACGGTATTCCTCGAGCTGGCCCTCCATCTCGGTCGGGGCGACAGAGCGGTTCGCCTGCACAACGCTCATCCTAAAGGTTGGACGGCAACCGCTCCAGAAATTCATCGGTGGTTATCCCGATTGTGGCGTGCTACGCTTCGGCGGCAGTCGTGCAGATCGTTTGCCCGGGATGTGGCCTGCAACGCCCGAGCCTCGGCCTGGACGGCGATCCAAAGGCCAACGCCTCGGGCGAATGCCGCGCCCTGATGAATGAGGTGTCCTACTACACGCTCGCCCGCGGGGACGCGACCTTCATGCACCAGCATCTGGTCGACGCCTACGGCGCCCAGCACGTCCGTCGGTCGCGATCGACCATCGGGGCGGCCTTCGCGCTCGCCGGACTCTATCTGGCGATCGAACGCGGGTTCACCGGCCGCCAGGTCCAGAAGATGCACATGCTGATGGCCGGGGCATCGAAGCAATGGCCGCGATTCGACCCACCCGACACGGGCGGTCCGCTGACGGTCGCGGACGTGCTGGGGGTCGAGCCTGGGCCGCAGCGCGACGAGAAGCTGCTGGAGTGGTGTGCCAGCGTCTGGAAGGCCTGGTCAGAGGAGCAGGGCCGCGTGCGAGAGATGGTCGACAAATTTCTCTAGGTCCTCCCTGGCCCCGGCCACGGCCGACTACGAAGTGTGTCGGCGATCCGAGGCTCGAACCGGTCGAGGTCGTCGCCTCACCCGCGGCCGCCCACATCACGTACCGCTCGGCTAAGCTCCCGCTGTGAGCCGGTTCATCGAGCTGAGCCATCCGATTGTGGCGGGAATGGAAACCTACCGACCATTGCCCACGCCCAGCGTCGAGGTTCTGAACGACTATGACGCATCGCGCTACGATGGCAAGTCGGAGTTCCTGATCGCCTCCCTGCATCTTTGCGGCAACACCGGAACCTACATCGACTCACCCCGCCATCGGTACCGGGCCGGGACCGATCTTGCCGACCTTCCCCTGGAGCGCCTCGCCGACCTCCCGGTGGTGCTGGCCGACGTCAGGGGTGCCAGTCGCGCAATCGGCCCGGATGCGCTGCCGGGCGGCGATCTCCGCGGCAAAGCCGTCCTCTTCCGCACGGACTTCTCACGCTATTGGGGGACCGACGGCTACTTCAGTGGCAATCCCTATCTGACCGCCAGCGCTTGTGAGCGGCTGGTCGATGCCGGGCCGGCCCTCGTGGGGATCGACTCGTTGAACATCGATGACACGGGCGACATGTCGCGACCCGCCCACACCCTCTTGCTTGCCGCGGGTATCCCGATATGCGAACACATGACGAACCTCACGTCCCTCCAATCCCGCAGCGGACGAATGCACGCCGTCCCCATCGCGTGGGTCGGCGGCGCCACCTTTCCGGTGCGTGCATACGTGATCGTCGAGGACCAGGCTGCGTAAGCCGCCGTTAGGCGCTAGCGTTCGCCCGCGGTGTGTGGAACGGGCTTTTCCTCGAGCGGGCCTTCCCCGGCCGCTTCGCTGATCTCCTCGGACAAGCGCGGCAGAGCCTCGGCATGGACCTCGCCGGATGGGCTGGCGGACAGGGGAGTGTCCTCCCCGCGCCGCGCCCTGTAGAAGGCGCCAAGGAGGACGTTAAGGAGCCCGGCGATCGGCACCGCGAAGAGCGCGCCGAGAATGCCCCCAAGCTCTGCCCCGATCAACAGTGCCGCCATGGCGACCAGTGGATGAACGCGGGTGGCGGAACCCATGACGCGCGGTCCGAGGATGTACGCCTCGATGGCGTGGCCACCCAGGGCCGCGAGGAGAGCCAGCAGCCCGATGAATGGCCCCTTGAAGACCAGGGCAATGAGGACCGCCAGGCCCATCCCGACCGGCGCGCCGATTAGCGGTAGAAACTCGAGGAAGAACGTCAAGATTCCCAGGACCACGGCGTAGGGGACCCCGATCACCGTCATGGCGAGGCCGGTGTACGTTCCCATGACAAACGACATCAGCAGCTGGCCCCGTGCGTACTGGCTGAAGGTGGTGCCCACCGCCAGCAGCGTGAAGTCGTAGACGTCCTCGTGCCCGACAAAGAGCTTGCGCATACTGGCTATCAGCTGGCGCCCTTCCGCCAGCAGGTAGATCGAGATCACGAGCACCAGGAGCGCGTTGATCAGCGTGCCCAGCGTGCCCGTCAGGATGCCGAGCACCGATCCGAGGACGGCGCTGCTGATCCCGGCAGCCCCGCTCGGCAGACGCAGCTTGAGCGGAATGCCGACGCTATCGATTGTGTCCTGCAGGTACTGGATCAAGGCGAGGGCTCGCGATTCCAGCGCCGGCAGTTGCTTGGCCTGGCCGATCAGCGCAGGCGTCACGAGCACGATCACCCCGGCAATCAAACCGATGATGACGATATAAATCAGAAGCACGGCGATGACCCGCCGTCCCTTGAAGAGGGGCAGCATCTCCATCCGATCGATCACGGGCGTGAGCAGCAAAGCGATGATCGCGGCGAAGACGAACAGGAGGAGAACGTTGAAGAGGTGGCCGACGAGGTAGTCGCTCTGGTGATAGAGCATCACTGTGGTGAGCGCGATCAGCAGGTAAACCAGGATCCGGACCGGGGGTTCGAGGTGACGCCAGGCCCTGGTCAGATGTCCACCCTGGTCCTGGCCCGCCATGAGCCCAGTCTCGCAGACCGGCCGGCGGCGAGGAGCGGAAGGGTTAGGTCCCGGCTTTCTTGCGGCGCTGCGCGAGGCCGGCGCCGGCGAGCGTTCGGCGCCGAGGCTTGGCCTCGGGAGCCATGTAGCGCTCTGCCCATTTGCCCAGCGTGAGGAGCCCCGGACCAATCGCGCGCCCACTCTCGGTCAGCCGGTAAACGACGCCGAGCGGCGGACCGTCGAGCACCATGCGATCGATGAGGCCGGCGCGGGCCAGCTCATTGAGGCGGTCCGACAGCATCCGTTCGCTGATCCCCGGAATCGTGCGAGCCAGCACCGCGAACCGCGCCGGACCCTGGAGCAGTAGCCCAAGGATCACGCCCGACCAGCGTTTTCCCAACAGGGTAAAGGCTTGCGTCAGGCGCTCGTCACATTCGCGCGCTTGCTTTCCCGGCCTGCCCTTCACGCCGCCAGTGTAGCGCCGTTGGCTAACTCCGTAGGAACTTGCGAAAAGTAAGCTCCCAGTGCTAAGTTGCCCCTACGATCCGATTCAAGCAGGAGGCGATGGGATGGCAACATGGACCTTCGATCCACTGCACACGCAAGTCGAGTTCTCGGCCAAGCATTTTGGAATGATGACCGTCCGCGGTAATTTCTCCGACGTAACCGTTACCGGTGACGTCTACCCTGACCAGCCAGAGCGTTCTAAGGTCGAGGTGAACATCCGGACGACCAGCATCCGCACGCACAACGAGCAGCGGGATACCGACCTGCGCTCGTCGTACTTTCTGGAGGCCGAGAAGTATCCGACGATCAACTTCAAGAGCACCAAGCTCGAAGCCAAAGGGCCGGATAAGGGCACCTTAACCGGCGACCTCACCATCAAGGGCATCACCAGGCCAGTGACCCTCAACGTCGTGAAGTACGGCGAATTCAACGATCCGCAGATGGGCCATCGCATCGGCTACGCGGCCGAGACGAAGATCAATCGCAAGGACTTCGGGATGAACTTCGACGCCATGGTGAACGGGAAGTTCGTGGTCAGCAACGATATCCAGGTCAATGTCGAGGGCGAGCTCCTCGAGGTCCAGGACAAGGTCGGGGCCAGCGCCGGCGCGAAAACGTGAGCGCCGGCTACACGCCGCGACTCGCGGGCTGAGCTGGATAGCGGCTCACGACGATGGCGTAATAAAGAACCGCCAGAAGAATCGGCGACAGGACCGGCCTCCTTGAGCGCCGCCTGGAGCCGGAGCGAATTCGCCCAGGCATGTTCACGACCGCGGACGCCCCGCCGCTGCCGGAGGTCAACGATCATCGCCACGCGCTGGCGCCGGAGCTTATCGAGGAAGTCGTCGAGACTCGACTGGTAAACACCTACTGTGGCGATCGTCCGCACCGGAAGTCCTAACTTACACTGACGACCGTTGCCTGACGTTCCCCTCCAGGAGTCTTGAAGGTCACGGTATCGCCGGCCCGGTGGTCGACCAGGGCGCTGCCCAGTGGGGAGGCGATCGACATCAAACCGCGCGCCATGTTTCCCTCGGTCGGGCCCACGATCTGATACGTCGACTCGCCGAACTCGTCACGCACGACGACGGTCGAGCCGATTCGGGCAACACCCTCTCTGTGGCTTTCCTCAACGACCTCTGCCCGCGCGAGCGTAGCCTCGATGGTCTGGATACGACCGTCGAGCATACCCAGGTGCTGGCGGGCGTCGTGGTAGGCGAAATTCTCGCTCAGGTCCCCCTGGGAGCGTGCCGCGGCGACTTCCTCGACCAGTGTGGGACGGCGCGCGCGCAACTCGGCCAATTCGTCCTTGAGGGCCGCGAAGCCGAACGCGGTCATGGGGATCTGGGCGCCACTATCCTTCATGCTCGACATCGATCCATCGTATCTTGATCGTCATGTGGGTCAATCTAGCGGCATTCCTCGGCGTCTCGATTCTGGTCATCATCACGCCCGGCCAGGACACAGCGCTGACGATCCGAAACACGCTCGTCGGCGGCCGTGGATGCGGGACCCTGACCGCCGCCGGGGTCGCCAGCGGGCAGTTCATCTGGACCGTCGCCAGCAGCGCCGGCCTGGCGGCGCTGCTCGTTGCCTCGGAACCGGCGTTTACCGCTCTGAAACTGCTGGGGGCCGCCTACCTCATCTTCCTCGGCGGGCAGGCGCTCTATGCTGCGCTACGGCCCGGCGGTGAGGCGAGGGCGAACGTCGTTGTGCCGCACCGGCTTGGTCGTGTCGCGGCCTACCGGCACGGCGTCTTGAGCAACCTCGGCAATCCGAAGATGGCCGTCTTCTTCTCCAGCCTGTTGCCGCAGTTCATCGCTCCGGGTCACGCCTCGTTCGAGACCCTGCTGCTGCTCGGGCTGCTTTTCAACGCCATGACGCTGGCCTGGCTGACCGGCTATGCCCTGCTCGTGGCGCGGGTCGGCGACGTATTGCGGCGCGATCGCGTTCGTCGAAGCATGGAAGCGGTGACCGGGCTCGTTCTCGTCGGTCTCGGCCTCCGCCTCGTCACGGAACGCCGTTGAGCTATTTGGGGCCGCCGTGGGAATAGACGGCGCTCCGCGGCCGTTTCGGAGTATGTGAGTGTGACGGCCTCCGAGCTACAGCGTTTCCGAGCGGAGAAGGACCGGGTGTTTGCCCGAGACCCGCACTCGCCACTCGGCCCGGACCAGCGACACAGTTTCCATGGGCTGGACTATTTCGACGAAAACCCTCAACTGGTCATCCACGCGAGCATCGACCGGCATATCGAACCAGACGAGGTGCGTATGGGAACCAGCGATGGGCAGGAGCAGTCCTACCATCGCCACGGTCTCGTCCGCTTCCGTGTCGACGATCAAACGGCCGAACTGGTCCTCTATGCCTCGGGTGATTCCGATGAGCTGTTCGTCCCCTTCCGCGACGCCACCTCAGGGCACGAAACGTACGGAGCCGGGCGCTACCTGGAGGTCGAGCCGCACGGCGACCACGTCACCATCGACTTCAACTACGCCTACAACCCCAACTGCGCCTACGACTCGGCCTGGAGCTGCCCCTTGCCGCCGACGGAGAACTGGCTCAAGGTCCCCATACGCGCCGGCGAGAAGATATTCGCCGGGCATGAGGCAGCCTCCTAGACGCCCGGCGCAAAGTGCCGGGCTCGTCCTCTACCGTCAACGGGGTGGCAGAACCGAGGTTCTGCTGGTCCATCCTGGGGGTCCGTTCTGGCAGAAACGCGACGAGGGCGTCTGGTCGATCCCGAAGGGTGAGTTCGCCGAGAATGAGATAGGCATCGAGGTGGCACGGCGCGAATTTCAAGAAGAGCTCGGGGCGGCGCCGCCCGCCGGCGAGGCGGCTCCACTGGGCGAGGTGCGGCAGGCGGGCGGCAAGGTCGTCCATGCCTGGGCGCTGCCGGGCGACCTCGTCGTAACGCGAACGACCAGCAACAGCTTCGAGATCGAGTGGCCCCCGCGCTCTGGCAAGAAGCAGACGTTTCCCGAGATCGACCGGGCCGCGTGGTTTGACCTTGAGGTGGCCCGGCGTAAGGTGCTGCCCGCCCAGCGAGCCTTCATCGATCGTCTCGAAGAGATGCTGTGACCTTCTTCGAGCTGAGCGGTTACCTCGACCGACTGGAATCGACCAGCAGCAGGAACGAGCTGGTGAAAACGCTCGCCGAGCTCTACACCAAGAGTTCGCCCGAGGAGATTCAGCCGCTGACCTACCTGATCCAGGGCCGGCTGGTGCCGTTCTTCGAGCCGGTCGAGATCGGCCTGGGCGAGAAGCTCGTCATCGCGGCCATCGCTCAGGCCTTCGCGATACCGAACGACGAGGTCGCAAAACTGTTCGGCCGGCTGGGTGATCTTGGGCTGGTGGCGGCCCAGCTCGCCGGGCAAGGGTCGAGCTCTTCGCCGCCGGTTACCGAGGTGCACGCGAGATTGATGGAAATCGCGAGCGCCGCCGGCGCTGGATCCGTCGAGAAGAAGCGTTCTCTCTTCGCCGCCTTGCTCAAACAGGTCGATGCCGCCTCCGCCAAGCACCTGGTTCGCATGGCGCTCGGTCGCTTGCGACTCGGGATCGGAGATCCCACCGTGCTCGACGCGCTGTCGTTTGCCAGGAAGGGCGATAAGTCACTTCGGCCAGTACTCGAAGCCGCGTACAACCGGGTGTCTGACCTCGGCCTGATCGCGAAGACCTTCTGGTCAGGTGGCGAGGGTGAGGTCGACGCGCTCAGGATTACGGTCGGAAGGCCGATCCGGAGCCAGCTGGCCGAACGTCTCCCAAACCCCGAAGCCGTCATCAAGCGGCTCGGACTGGTCGCCGTCCAACCCAAGTACGACGGCATCCGCGTGCAGATCCACAAGAACGGCTCGGCCGTACGGGTCTTCTCACGCAACCTCGAGGATTACACCCTCATGTTCTCCGAGCTCACCACGGCAGCTCAACAATTGAAGGACGGCACGCTCATCCTCGATGGTGAAGCGATCGCTTACAGCAAAGAATTGGAGGAGTATCTGCCGTTCCAGCTCACCGCGAGCCGCCGGCGCCAGCACGGTATCGAGCAGGCTGCCCGGGAGCTGCCACTGGTCGCCTTCATCTTCGACATCCTCTACCGAAACGGCAGCGACCTCACCGAGCTGCCCTACGAGGAGCGGCTGGCGCTGGCCGATGAGGTGATCGCCGGCTCGACCGTGCTGCTCCCGGC
>JALYYE010000002.1 GCA_030946735.1 Candidatus Dormiibacterota bacterium | reverse complement strand
GGGCGACACGGTCAACCAGGCCGAGCTGCTGATGGCCAGCCTGCTGCACAGCTCGACCAACAACTGGAACGTCGCCGCCCCGGCTCCCGCCGGGACCGAGCTCTTCACCTACAAGACCTCGCCGCCGCAAGGCACGGTGCACGGCGCGATCCAGGGCAATCCTTGCATCTTCAACTAATCGCGCGCCGGCGCTCGCATCGCAACCAGGGGGGCTTCACGCTGGTGGAGTTGCTCGTGGTCATCGCCATCCTCGGCATCCTCGCCGCCATCGTCCTCTTCAACATCTCGGGCGTCAACGCCAACGCCGCCTGCAGCGGGATGAAAACCGACGGCGCGACCCTCCAGGGCGCTGCCGACCTTTACTACAACACCTACGGCGTTTACCCGGTCGGCACCACGGCGCCGGCGACTCTGCCCGGTGCTGGTGACAAGGTGACGCCCGCCCTGGGCGACACGGTCAACCAGGCCGAGCTGCTGATGGCCAGCCTGCTGCACAGCTCGACCAACAACTGGAACGTCGCCGCCCCGGCTCCCGCCGGGACCGAGCTCTTCACCTACAAGACCTCGCCGCCCCGGGGCAGCGTGCACGGCGCGATCCAGGGCAACCCTTGCGTCTTTAACTAGCGCCTGGCAGAACTTCGAGTGTCGGCCGGCCACGAGGCCGGCCGAGCTGTTTTCAGGCGATTTTGGCTTCGTCGCCCTCGACCACGCCAGCGATGCGTTGGGGCAAGGATGACGTCGCAAAGGCGGCGACCAGTCGGGGATCCCACTGGGTGCCGGAGCCGGCGGCGAGGATCTCGAGGGTCTTGGCCACGGTGTGCTTCGGCCGGTAGGGGCGGTCGGTGATCATCGCGTGGAAGGCGTCGGCAACCGAGACGATGCGCGCCATCATAGGGATGGCCGGTCCCTGCAGCTTGTCAGGGTAGCCCGCACCGTCCCAGCGCTCGTGGTGATGACGGATGGCCGGCGCCAGTACGGTGGCCGGGCGGAACGGACCGGCGATCTCGGCGCCCAGGATGGTGTGCTGTTGGATCCGGGCGAACTCCTCGGGCGTCAACCCGCCCTGCTTGTTGAGGAGCTCCTCGGGGAGACCGATCTGGCCGATGTCATGCAAGAGACCGGCGTGGAAGGCGATCTCCTGGTCCTCGGCGTCCAGACCGATCAGCCGCGCCAGCGCTTGGGCGGTCAGGGCGACGCGGTCGTCGAAGGGCGCCTTAGACTCCGTTGGGTTCTCCTTCTTGACCAGCTCGCGCAGGCTTTCCTGGGTGCTATTGAGGTCGCGCCGCAGTTCCTTGAGGCGAAGCAACGCGCGAACGCGTACCTGGAGATCTCGCAGCGCGATCGGCTTGACGATCAGGTCATCGCCGCCAGCCTCCACCATCTTGGCGCGCTCGGGGCGCGGATCGAACCCGGTCATCATCAACACCGGGATCTCGGCGGTCGCGGGATCGGACTTCAGGCGCTTGCAGGCCTCGTGGCCGTTCATCACCGGCATCTCGACGTCCATCAAGATCAGGTCGGGCTTCATCTTGCGGGCAACGCGGATGGCCTCTTCCCCATTATTGGCGGCTTCCGTCCAGAAGCCGAGGTTGGAGAGCTGCCCCGAGAGCAGGTCGCGGTTGGCGCTGCTGTCGTCGGTGACAAGGATGGTCCGACGCTCGGGCATCGGACCGGATGGGAGAGCGTTCACTGGCTGTAAGACGTAGGAACCCGGACCTTCCTTCGTTGCAGGGAGCAGTGAAGCGTCGCGTCACACAACCGGCGATGCCGCTCGCCATGAAGCTGCCCCACCTCCTCTCGGTGGAGGAGGTCGCCGCAGCGATCCACCGACATCCCGAAGTCATTCGACGCCAGGCGCGCGATGGCCGGCTTCCAGGCGAGAAGATCGGGCGGGTTTGGTTCTTTCGGCCAGAGCGGTTGGCCGAAGCCGGCTTCAGCCAGTTCCTGCAGCAAATGGCCGCCGACGCAAGCAGCGGCCGGCAAGCTGAGCCCCCCGTAACGCCCCTGGTCAGGGCATTGGGCGAGGCAGGCCTCCAGGCGCTGCAACACCTCGATCGCAAGGCCATTTTCGGGGCGGTTGGTCGCCGTCTGGCTGACGCCGGGCTGTCGACCTACTTCTTCGATCGAACCCCCGATGGGAACGGGCTGACGATCACCTTCGTCCATATGCTGCAGGCTGCCGCCGAGGCGTCGAAGCTCACCGGCCGCGAAGAGGTTGGCACCGTTATCCCCTTCGAACGCATCCCGGTCCTGCAGAAGGCCTGCTTCACCCTCAAGCCCCAGTACATCGGCGACCACGACGAGTTGGTCGGCCGGGTCGCGATGGTGCTCCGACCCGAGGTGAAGGCGAATGCCCGGCGGCTCAGCGAGCTGCTGCAGTTGTCCACCGTGATCTCCGCCCCGCTGGTCGTCGCTGACCGGGCGATCGGCGCCATCACCGTCATCGGCCCCGGGCTGCGCGAGTCGGACCTGCCGGCCGTCATGGCGTTCGCCAACCAGACCGCGGCGGCGCTGGAAACCGCTCGCTTGCTCGAGGAGTCTCGAGAGACGGAAGAGGCCATGGTGCTGACGCTGGCGGGCACGATCGAGCTCCGCGAGGCGCTGCACAGTCGGGCGGACGAGCACGCCGCGCTCGCCGACCGTCTCGCCGAACATCTGGGGTTCGAGCCGGCTCGCCGCAAGCGGCTGCGCTACGCGGCGCTGCTGCAGGACCTGGGCAAGATTAATCTTCCCGACACCATCTTGCGGAAGCGCGGACGGCTCGACGCGGAGGAACGAGCCTTGATGATGACCCATCCGGTTGTCGCGGCTAACGTCCTGAAGCGCTTCAAACCCCTGGCCGATCTCGCGCCCCTGGTCCGGGCTCACCACGAGTGGTTCAACGGCGAGGGCTATCCCGACGGTTTGAAGGCCGCGGCGATTCCGGTCGAGACCCGGATCATCTCGGTAGTCAACGCCTTCTTCAATGTCACCTTCGATCTGCCGATCAAAACCGAGCAAACCGTGGCGGAGGGCCTCGAGGAGTTGACGCGGTTCGCCGGCATCAATCTCGACCCTAAAGTGACGGATGCCTTTGTGCAGATGTGTCGCGAGGCGGCATCGAGCCGGAGCCCCTGGTACGAGGAGCTGATGGTGGCGTTGTTCTCCACGCGTTCAGCCCCGACCGGCATCAGAGACATCCTCTCGGTGGCCGACTCGCGCGAGCTACGCATCATCTACCGCATCGCGCAAGAGACCACGGCCGTGCTCGATCTCGACACCCTGTTGACCCGCATCGTCACTATCATCCGGGAGGTGATGGGCTATTACATGGTGTCCATCCTTCTGCCGATAAACGATGCCAGCGAGTTGCGAGTTGGTGCTCATAGCGGCTACGCGCTTGACATCACCGGGCTCACCATCCCGATCGGAGAGGGCGTCACCGGTTGGGTCTACACGCACGGCGCCCCGCACATAGTTGCAGATGTCCAGGCAGACTCCCGATATATCGGCCTCGACGACAAGGTTCGTTCGGAGCTGGCCTTTCCGTTGATGAGCCGGGGTCGCGTCGTTGGGGTGCTCAACGCCGAGAGCCAGCATGCTGACGCCTTTTCGGAAGCGGACATCGCGCTGATGTCCGCGGTCGGATCCCAGCTGGCCTCCTGCCTCGAGGTGGCGCAGCTCCACGACACCCTCAAGCGTGAGGCCAGCCACGATCCGCTGACCCGCCTCAACAACCGCCGCCACTTCCTCGAGCGCATCCAGCAGGAGATCGTGCGAGCCGGCGCGACCGGCGAGAGCTTCTCGATCGTCTTCCTCGACGTCGACGAGCTGAAACGCATCAACGACACCTATGGCCACCTCGCCGGCGACGCGCTGCTCCGCGAAGTCTCCAACGCCTTGATGGATGCGGTTCGCGGCGAGGATGTCGTCGCCCGCTACGGTGGCGATGAGTTCGTGGTGCTCCTGCCGGCCACGCCGGCAGCCGCCGCGGCGAGTGTGGCCCAGCGCATTTCGGATGGGATCACGCGCCACCGCTTCATGGCGGGGCGCGAGCTCCTCCAGATCCCCGGCGTTAGCCTTGGGCTGGCCAACTTTCCGCAGGACGGCGCCACGGCCGAGGACCTCCTGGCGTCGGCGGACGCCACGCTGTACCGGCAGAAGCGGCGCGCGAGCTAAGCGATTTACCGCGCCGTGGTGCCGTCCAGCCGCCCCATCGCGCACTCGGGCAAAATTCCAGTGCCCTCGTGTGCGCATACAGGCCGGCATGCGGCACCGGCGCGCTAAGCGCGAAAGCGCGGCTCGGCCTGCGGCCTCGCTCTACCCGAATACTTGCTGTAAGTCGTAGAGCTCGCGCGGCACCCGTCGGGTTTCCGCGATCACGTCCCGCAAGGGCACCACCGCGATCTGTCCGTCACGCCGGATCGGGATCAGCCCCGCCTTCCGAGCCGCCAGCAGGTCGGTGGCGGCGACGCCGAGGCGGGTTGCCCAGATTCGGTCAACCGGGGACGGCGAACCGCCGCGCTGCAAATGGCCGAGGACCGTGACCCGGGTCTCGAAGCCCGTCGCCTCCTCGATGCGGGTGCTGAGCGCAT
>JALYYE010000001.1 GCA_030946735.1 Candidatus Dormiibacterota bacterium | reverse complement strand
GTCCAGCTCGCCATGGTGCGCACGATGCGGCATCCCGACATCGAGTCGATCCCTCTCTACGAAGAGGCGCTCATCCTCGTGGTCCCGCCCGGTCACCCCTTCGCCGAACGATCCAAGGTTGGTATCGCCGACGTCGCCTCGGAGCGACTGATCTTCTTCGACCGCACCTCGAGCTACTACGAGCTGACGCAATCGTTCTTTCTCGGCCTGGGCGTGACACCGCGCGAGGTGATGGAGCTGGACAACATCGAATCGGCCAAGAAGATGGTGGAGCGCCACCTTGGCATTGCGCTCCTCCCCCGCTCGGCCGTCGCCGGCGAGCTGGCCGCGAAGACCCTGACCCAGATCGCCGTCACCGACGCCCCGGCGATGTCGCAAAAGATCGTGGTGATCCGCCGCCGGGACCAGGGTCGGCCGTCAGGAACGGTGGCCGTGTTCCTCAATCTCGTGCGCGACTCGGATCCCGCCGCCGACGCGCATCTTCTTTTCCCTTCTGGGGCTTAGACGACGCGGTCTTCCGGAAGCGTCTCGACGAACTCCTGGCCCAGCCGGGCCGCGTCGTAGGCCTTGCCGACCAGGTGGTGATAGGGCACGCCCGAAAAGAAATGATGGCTTCTGGTCGGGAAATCCTGGCCTTGCTCGAACTCCTTCCGCTGCAGTGCTATGTAGCCGTCCTGCTGATCCTTCGACATCGCCTGCAGCAAAACGCTGAGCCCGTGCCCTTCGGCGTGCTGCGCGCCAAGCGTGATAAAGATGAACTTGACGCCCATCTCGCCCAACTCGGCGAACGTCATCGGGTTCGGCTCCGCGAACCACTTGAAGGACGATGACCAGTTGAAGGCAAAGCGCGCCTCCGGAAAGCGCTTCTTGATCTGCTCGGTGAAGGTTTCCACCGCGCCCCGCTCCGCCGTCGGGAACTCGCACCAGAGCAGGTCGGGAATGCCGCTGTCCAGGTAACGGAGTCCGCGGTCGACCGCCAGCTCCATGTGGCGGAGCGGCTCGGGCGCGTCGACGGCGCTCAGTCCGTCGGTCCGGGCGATGATGACGAAGTCGCCGTTGCCCAGATCGTCGGCCACTGCGCGCGCCATCCGCAGTTTGCCAACCATCTCGTTGACCGGGATCAACGCCTTGCCGCCGATGTGGCCGCAGCGCTTGGGGAGCACCTGGTCTTCGATGTGCGCCGCGGCAACGCCCCCTGTCACATAGAGCTCGGTGGTGCGCTGGACGTTGAAGATGTTGCCGTAGCCACCGTCCATGTCGACGATCACCGGCGGGATGTCGAGGTGTCTGGGCGCCACCCTCTTCTCCGGATCCCCCACCGCCATCGTCAGCTGGAACTTGCGCAGGGCGCTGACGGTGCGTCGGGCGGCGTCGGCGATCTCGACGTTGGAGTAGAGGTCCATGTCGGTCGTCCCCAGGTGGCCGATGGCGAAGGAGTAGCCGCTGAAGTAGACCGCCTTGAAGCCGTAGTACATGACGAGCTGAGCGCCCATCGGGTCGTAGACCCCGGGCCCGAAGAGGAACGGCTCGCTGTCGAGCAGCTCGCGCATCCGGGTGCTGGGATGGACCAAGCGCGAGGCAGGCAGCTTGAATCCCTCCGGCAGCAGCGGGCTGGAGACAAGCTTGCTCGTTTGCGGCACGGCAACCCGGGACATCAGCCTGGGTTTACTCGTTCCCGTGATCGCGTTCGCAGTCGTCCGGGCAGCCGCACTCCGCCGTCTCCGCCAGGCACTGATAGTCGTCGCTGGTCGCCTGGGTGAATCGCCCTTCCATCATGATCATGGGTGCAACGTTATCAACTAAATGATCATCAGGCCAATCGTTTCTGGCGATTGGTGCGATAAACGGTGTCTATATCACGTGGAAACTTGCCGCCATCTCCCAGGCAAGGGCGACGGCTGCCAGGAGCAGCAAGACGGCGACGATGCGGGCATCGTTCGTGGCGGAAACCGCCGCGTGCTGCGCCTCGCCCAACCCGTCGGTCAGCCCCTTGCCCACGTTCTCCACGGCACCTCGCGCCGCCTGCCCGAGATGGGCCGAAAACGAGCCGATTCGATAGGCAAGCCGGGCCAGGGTCTCTTGCAAGTGGAGTCGGACGGGCGCCCTGTCGCCCGCCGGCTGAGGCAGCCGATCGCGCGCCGAAAACAGTCCCATCATGCTTCCCTCCTTCCCTGAGTTCACGCCGCGAACACGGGCTCCTATTCGCCACCGTAGCAGATCACCCCGGGTGCACGCGAGTGGGGTTAGTTCAGGAGGGTGGCAGGTTCCACTGTCGGATCACCGCATCGTGCTCGTAGCCGAGGGTGCTCAGAGTCGCGGTCTGCAGCGCGTAGTAACGGCCGTCTGCGGGCGGCTCGCCCAGCCAGCGGGAGGCCAGCACCCGGAGCATGTGGCCGTGGGAAAAGATAAGGACGTCGCCGTCAACGCGGCGGACCTCGGCGAGCACGCGGTCGGCCCGCCGGCCGACATCGGCCGCCGTCTCACCGCCGGGGCAGCCATCCCGCCAGAGTGACCAATTGGGCTGGATCTCTTCGATCTGCTTCGAGGTCAGCCCTTCGTAGCCGCCGTAGTCCCATTCGACCAGGTCGGGCCGCAGCTGCGCCAGGTCGCCGTACCCCGCCAAACGACAGGTCTCGAGTGCCCGCTGCAGGGGGCTGGTCAGCACCAGCGAAAAGCTCGAAGTCCGAAGCCCGGGGCCCAGGGCCGTCGCCTGGCGCCGTCCCTCCTCCGTCAGGGGAAGGTCGGTCAGTCCCGTGTGCCGCAGGGTTCGGCTCCATTCCGTTTCGCCGTGGCGCGCCAGGACCACCGCGTGTGCCATGACGGCCTCAGCCCGTCCGGACGTCGACGTGCGAGGCGCCGCCGCTGATCTCGATGTCGAAGCGGTCGGACGCCGCCGCGTAACCGGGACTCTGCTGCTGGAAGTCGCCGCCGACGGCGGCGTAGAAGGAGCCATTGATGCGCAGCCCGCTGATGCCTCCGCTCACCGCTACATGCCATGCTGCGCCGGCCGGCGCCCGCAGCGTCAGATTGCTGACGCCCCCGGAAATGTCGATCAGGACGGTGCCTTTCGGGCTGGGCAACCGGGCATCCAACCGGCTGGCGCCGCCGGAGATCTCGAGCTTCGCCAGTTGCAGGCGGCCCAGGTCGAGGTGGGCATTGGCGGTGCCGCCACTGACCTTGATGGTCCAGGGGATGCGATCGCTCAACGAGATCGCGACGTGCCGCCGTGCCGCACCGAACAGGTGGAGTGGCGCGAAGCTCGAACCTTCGCGGATCTCCAGCGTGCCGCTCTCGTGGTCAAGGCTGATAGTCGGGGGATCATCGCTGCCGGGGTAATCGACGTGCGCCTGGTAGAGGGAATCGCCCAGGCTACCGGCCTGGATGGCGACGGTGGCCCCGTTGTAGCCCAGATCCAGCGTCGCCGCGGTCAGGCCCCCGACGCGATCCGAAAAGTTCGCTTGCCGCGTGCCGAAAGTCGACCCGGGCGCGAGCGCGGCGTAGGCGACTGCAGCGATCACGATGAGCACGGTCGCGCCCAGCCCGATCAGGGTGGCCTGCTGGCGGGGCAAGGTGTGATTGAGGATCAGTTGCAGGCCGAGGATGACGAGCAGCAGAGGCCATAGGTCACCGAGTCGTAACAGGGCCTCCGACGAGACGGCGCCCGTGTTGACGAGCAGCACCATGGCTCCGATCGCGATCAGGACCAGGGGGAACAGCAGGCCGCGGCTCCGGTACATGCGCCTAGCGCCGGCGGAGGAGGACCAGCAGCCCGATGGCAATCAAGACAACGGGACCGATGATGTCCCAGCGAACGTCGCGGAGCAGCCCCAGATTGTCGATGAGTAAGTAAGCGCCGATCGCGATCAGGATGATGCCGAGCCA
>JALYYE010000408.1 GCA_030946735.1 Candidatus Dormiibacterota bacterium | reverse complement strand
CCCAGAAGGTGGCCGAGAAGAGGGCATCGCGACGGGCCTGGCGAAGCGCGATTCGAATCAGGACGAAGCCGGCGACAGCGAGCCCGAGAGCTAAGATCAGCATCAGCCCGGGGCCGCCATATGTTGTAGGCAGTACTGTCGGGAAACCCTACGGGCTGTGGTAAAATGCTTGACAGGCCCCATCCTACGGCATACGATGTGGGCCGCTCTCCACCCCATCCCAACCCCTCTCATCCCACCCTACGGAGGTTTCATCGATGGCACGATCCACCCAAAAAACGTCGACTGAGCGACCCACCGTGACCGCGGCGACCCCCGCCAGCGCTTCGAAGCGCAACCGCAATGGCATGCCCTGGAAGCGGTACTTTACCCGGCCCGGCGTTGCCCCGTTCGACGAGGTCCAGTGGGAGACGCGCGAGGCCTCCATCACCAACGAAAAGGGTGAGGTCGTCTTCGAGCAGCACGACGTCGAGATCCCGACCACCTGGTCGCAGGTCGCCACCAACGTGGTCGTCTCCAAGTATTTCCGTGGGGTGATCGGCACGCCCGAGCGCGAGCGCAGTGTCAAGCAGTTGATCGGCCGCGTCGTGCGCACGATCCATGGGTGGGCGAACAAGCAGGGGTACTTCGCGACGCCGGAGGCCGCGGAAATCTTCCGCGATGAGCTGACGCATCTCTTGGTGCACCAGAAGGCCGCCTTCAACAGCCCCGTCTGGTTCAACGCCGGAATTGAGCAGCGTCCTCAGCTTTCGGCATGCCAGCCGTACGACGCACTTGTATCAACGCCGGGCGGCATGATCCCGATCGGCGAACTCGTGGAGAGCGCTGCGGTTGGCAAGACAGTCTATGACGCCGACGGCACTACCAAGATTCAAGCCGTTAAGGCCAATGGCCAGAAGCCCGTGCGGCGGGTTGTTCTGCGGAATGGGAGCTTCATTGAAGCTACCCCTGATCACGTCGTCCGAGCCGTAAAGGATCGGCGGACACAGCCCGAGTGGCTCGCCGTTCAGGAACTGCAGCCAGGCATGCGTTTGCATCTGCTTCCACATCGGGCTCGAGTTACTCGTGAGGCCGGTGTACTTCTAGGGGCTGGTTCCTATGCCACTAATGGTTCGGTCGTCTTTGCCGAAGACATGGCGCCAGCCAGCGAGGGTAGCGTTGCCGTCTCGGAAGCCGCCTTGGCCGGCTGGCTGCAAGCGGATGGCTTTGTCGGTGAATATCCAGGTTCGACCAATCGGTCACTGACGATCGAGTTTCAGGTCGCCAACGACGATGAACTCAGTTGGGTAATTAGCCACCTTGACGTGGCGCTCCCGAACGTTCACCGCCTCGTCTTGGATGTTGAATCCAAGGATCCGGACAAGCTCGGAACGGTCGCCTGCCGGCGAGTCCGGCTATACGGCGAAGTCCTTCGGCCGTTCGTGGATCGCTGGAATCTAAAGGTCCGCGGAACCGAAATGAGGGTGCCCCCGCAGCTCTGGACAGCCTCCCACGAGGAAGTGGTTGCTTATCTTAGGAGCGTCTTTCAAGCGGATGGCTACGTGACTGCCCAAGTACGTCGTTATGAGTCTGGGTCGATCGGATTCGCCGTCATTAGCGAAAAGTGGGTCGAGCAGGTCCAGATCCTACTTGGCTCCATGGGCATCTACTCTCGGAGAGCTCGGGCCCACGAGAAGCGTCCCGACCGGTTTGATCTCCACGTCTTAAAGATCGCGATCGGATCGGAAAGGGCCCGTTTTGCTGAGCTAATCGGCTTCGTCGGGAAGAAGAAGCAACAGGTACTCCTTAGCACCTTCGGCCTGCGCGGCCTGAAAGTCTGTCCCAACCTGCGGGAAGAGGAGATCATCCGGATCGAGGAGGTTGGCCTCCAGGATGTCTATGACATCCAGACCGAGTCCGGGAACTATCTGTCGAACAACGTCGTGGTCCACAACTGCTTCATCAACAAGATCGAGGACAGGATGGAGTCGATTCTCACCCTGGCCAAGACCGAGGGCATGCTCTTCAAGTACGGCTCCGGCACGGGCACCAACCTCTCACCCCTTCGCTCCTCCCGCGAGCTGCTCGCGGGTGGTGGCACGGCATCCGGCCCGGTCTCCTTCATGAAGGGCTTTGACGCCTTCGCCGGCGTGATCAAGTCCGGCGGCAAGACGCGCCGGGCGGCCAAGATGGTCATCCTTAACGCCGATCACCCAGACATCGTCGAGTTCATCAACTGCAAGGTCGAGGAGGAGCGCAAGGCCTGGACCCTGATCGAAGGAGGATACGATTCCTCCTTCAACGGCCCTGCCTACAGTTCGATCTTCTTCCAGAACTCCAACAACAGCGTCCGGGTCAAGGACGACTTCATGAAGGCCGTGGAAGAGGACGCCGACTGGCACACCTTCGCCATCACAACCGGCCAGATCATGGACACCTACAAGGCACGTGACCTGATCCGGATGATGGCCGATGCGACGTGGGCCTGCGGCGATCCCGGGCTGCAATACGACACCACGGTCAACAATTGGCACACCAGCCCGAACACGGACCGCATCAACGCCTCCAACCCCTGCTCGGAGTACATGTTCCTCGACAACACCTCCTGCAACCTCGCCTCCATCAACCTGATGAAGTTCCTCGATGAGCGCGGCGAGTTCGACGTCGAGGCCTATCGCGAAGCCTGCCGGATCCTGATTACCGCCCAGGAGATCCTGGTCGACAACGCCAGCTACCCGACCGAGGCGATCACGCAGAACAGCAAGGACTTCCGGCCGCTGGGCCTGGGCTACGCCAACTTGGGCGCCCTGCTGATGGCCTCAGGTTTGCCCTACGACAGCGACGCCGGCCGCGACGTGGCCGCCGCCCTGACCGCGGTGATGACCGGCGAAGCCTATGCCCAGTCGGCTCGCATCGCGCAGAAGAAAGGCCCTTTCAACGGCTTCGCCGTCAACCGCGAGCCCATGCTGCGCGTCATGGACCAGCACCGCAGCTCCGTCGACCACATCAACCCCGCCCATGTGCCGCTGCCCTTGCTGAGCGCCGCTCGGGACGCGTGGGATAAGGCCTGCCAGCTGGGCGACCTCTACGGCTACCGCAACGCCCAGGCGACCGTGATCGCACCCACCGGCACGATCGGCTTCATGATGGATTGCGACACCACCGGCATCGAGCCCGACATCGCCCTGGTCAAGTACAAGAAGCTGGTCGGGGGCGGCATGCTCAAGATCGTCAACCAGACGGTGCCAATCGCCCTGCGCCGCATCGGGTATCCGGAGGCCCAGGTGTCCGAGATCCTCCAGTACATCGACGAGAACGACACCATCGAGGGCGCCCCGCACCTCCGGCCGGACGACCTGGCGGTCTTCGACTGCGCCTTCAAGCCGGCCAAGGGCTCGCGCACGATCCATTACATGGGGCACGTCAAGATGATGGCGGCGGCGCAGCCGTTCATCTCCGGCGCCATCTCCAAGACCGTCAACATGCCCGAGCACGCGACCCCCGAAGACATCATGGAGGTCTACCTGGAAGGGTGGCGGATGGGCCTCAAGGCGATCGCCATCTATCGCGACGGCTCCAAGCGCTCCCAGCCGCTGAACACGGCGCTGGACGAGAAGAAGAAGGTCCGATCGGTGGCCGTGGCCGCCGCTGAGGCCCCCAGCGAGCCAGCCCGTGCCGTACGCCGCAAGCTGCTCGACGAGCGCCGGGCGATCACCCACAAGTTCGACATCCAGGGCCACGAGGGCTACATCACGGTCGGCATCTACGAAGACGGCACGCCCGGCGAGATCTTCCTCGTGATGTCCAAGGAAGGCAGCACCATCTCCGGGCTGATGGATGCCTTTGCCACCAGCATCTCGCTGGCGCT
>JALYYE010000359.1 GCA_030946735.1 Candidatus Dormiibacterota bacterium | reverse complement strand
AGGGCCGCGTGTTAGATGTTATCGAGGATCTTGCGGCGCTTTCGCTGGAATTCGCTCTCGGTGATGGCTCCGCGCTTGCGAAGCTTGTCCAGCTGACCCATGTCGGAGATCAGGTCCACGAGAGGCGACGAAAGCCGCTTGTTCAGATGCAGGTCTTCCTCACCGTCGAACTCGGGCGGCCGGGCGTCCCAAGACTTGAGATAAAAGAGCGCCTTGAGGGCGGTGTAGGGGATACCCAGGGTCTCGATGCGATCTTTCTCTACGGCCATGAGCCGCATGGTGACGCCGTAGGTGGCGTGCACGAGCTCCCCATCGAGATAGCCCTTGAGGACCTCGCCGTCCTGGAAGCGGATCGCTACTTTCTTCTCCGCACGCGCTTGCTCGGCGCCGGTCGGTGTCCCGGTTCCCAGCGCAATACGCTTGATCGAGGGCAAGGGGATGAGGGCGCGCTCGTTGTTGCTGGTCTCGTCGAGCATCTCCAGCTCGAGATTGGGTTGGTCCAGGCTGATGGCGTCAGCCCTGCCTTCCATAATCTCGTCGTCAAGAAATCGGATGGTGACGGTGGTGGCTTTTCCAGCCCTCGGACTGCCCATTTGTGGCCCTCGTGATGTGGACGTCAGCGGCATTATAACGAGCCGATTGCGGAACTCCTGCGAAAAAATCGCGGTCGTGTGACAAAGCTGGAAATTGCGTCAGAGGGTCGTGCAACGAGCGCAAGAACGGGTGCTATGATTCGCCCCGCGACTCGGTGGGTGGACTTCTCGTCGATGACGGATTTTGCCGAGTCCGGGCGGTATAGAGGGTAGTGACACGAGTTGCCAAGGGACCCTCGGACCTCGATCTGATACGTGACTATCTTGGGGGCGATGTCGCCTCCTTCGACACTCTCTTCAAGCGCTACCACAAGGCCATCTATGGCCTGACCTTCCGACTGCTGCGCGACAGGCAGCTGGCTGAGGACCTGACCCAGGAGACGTTCTTCCAGATTCTGCGGACGATCCACCGGATCAACGACAGCTTTAACTTCTCGGCGTGGATCCACCGGATCGCCACCAACCTCTGCTACGACGAGCTCCGGCGGCGCAAGAAATTCCCGGAGGCGCAGGAGATCGACGACGAGGAAAGCGAGGACTCCGTGCTCCAGGTGCCGGATGGCGACGCACGCAAGAGTCCCGAGGTCGCCCTCGAGATCAGTGAGCTGCGCGACGCCGTTTGGTCGGTTGCCCGTCGTTTACCGGAAAAGTACCGCCTGGTGCTGACGCTCCGCGAGCTCCAGGGCTTGAGCTATGCCAACATCGCCCGCAAGATGCGCGTCTCCGAGAGCGCGGTCGAAACTCTCCTGCATCGGGCCCGCCGCCGCTTTAAAGAAGAATATCTTTTCATGGAGGGCAAGGCCCAGACCGAGGAGACCCGCTGCCCGACCATTGCCTACTTGCTGGACAACTTTCCGCCCGGCACGCTACGGCGCGAGCAGCGCAAGATGGTTGCCCAGCACCTCGATTCGTGCCCGGCATGTACCGAGCGGTACCCGAACCCGCCGCACTTGCAGCGTAACGACGTGGTGGTGCAGCTGAACACCGCCGTCGTCACTCGACCCCTGACGTCGAAAGTCCGCCATCCGAAGATCTCCTTCATGGACGGGCGCGTCCAGGGCGGCTACCGCAAGCACTAGTTATATTTTCCCCGTGGCCACCGGCGTACAGATCGTGTTCGACTGCGCGGACCCCGATAAACTCGCCACCTTCTGGGCCGCTGCCCTGCACTACAAGAAGCAAGACCCGCCGCCGGGCTTTGCCTCGTGGCCGGACTTTCTAAGGGCTCAGGGAATCCCCGAGAGTCAGTGGACCTCGGCCAGCGCCGTGGTCGACCCCGATGGCTTGGGCCCGCGTATTTATTTCCAGCGAGTACCCGAAGGGAAGATGGTCAAGAACCGGGTCCATCTCGACCTGAACATCGGCGGACCAAGAACTGACCCGCCGGATGAGCGGCGACGCCGCATCGACGCCGAGGTCCGCCGGCTAGTGCCCCTGGGCGCTCGCCAATCGCGCTCGGTTGAGCAGCTCGGCGCGTACTTCGTCAACATGTTCGACCCCGAAGGCAACGAGTTCGACGTTCACTAGGGCCCGGCCGACGGTTGAAGCGGGAAGTAGCTCTCCGGGGCAGACTCATACTTGGCCGACTGCGCGTCAATGAAGGTCACGTGGTAACGCATCCAAGTCTGACTGGCTCGCTGAAGGCTTACGGCCCACGGGTCCGCCAGGAGGAGGCACCCCCGCCCCAATTAGCCAGGATACGACCCAGCACGTGCAATTGAGAGCCGGGTTAGGCTGAAACAGCACTTTAGCTAGGACTGCACTACTAACCGTCGTGCGGCCCGGGGAGTCTTTCAAGGCGATCGCGACAGCCTGATCTCTCGTAGTTGGGACGCTAGTTGTCGACGCTGTGCTCAGGGTGATGCCCTGGCTCGCGAGACTCGCGGCAATCGCCGGGTCCAGGGTGTCTGCATGCCGTGAGGCGGCCACCCAACCAGCACCACCGATCGCGACGGCCACTAGCAACGCCAGGCCGCCGAGCACGGCGCGACTCCGAACAGCGCGCTCTCGACTGGGCGAGCTTGGTTGCACGTCCTCCTGCTACTTGCGCTGGCCGCCCCCCTGGGGCTTGCGGGGCTCGATCACCAACTCGATTTCCGTGATCTCCACCGGGTGCCAGTGGCGGTCGGCGACCTCGTGCTCGAGATCGCCCAGGCGGTGGCGGTGGTGTCGGGATTGGGCCTCGTGCTCGTGTTCGAAGGGTTCTCGCAACCGGTGCCGGTGATGGGTGTCGCTGGCGCGCTCGGCGCTGTCGGTCATGACGATGTGAGTGTGACCGTGCGGCTCTTCACCGGGCGCCCCGTGCGCATGCTCGATGATCTCCACCAACCGGTGGGCATGGGAATCCTCGCCCAGGTCATGCCTGTGGACGTACTCGTCATCGTGACGGTGCGGCATACGCCGATGTTACCCGCCGGACCGTGTTCTGACCAGGCGGCCGCCGGTCAGTAGCAGCCGCATCAGTCGCGTCGACGCTGCCACCAGCAGCGGCCGCGCGCGGGCGATCGCCTGATCGATAGAACAGGGCTCAGCCACAGTGGCCTCGAGCCCATCGAAGAGCAGGCGGAGTTCCGTCTCATCGGCAATGCTGCCGCCGATGGCTACCACCGGGATGCCGGCCTGACGGGCGTGGCGGGCCACGGCGGCGGGCCCTTTGCCGAAGCGCGCGGTCTGCGAATCCAGGCGGCCCTCGCCCGTGATGACCAGCTGGGCGCCTGCCAGCCGCTCGTCCACCCGCAGCGCCTCCATCACCATCTCGGCGCCGGGCCGCAGCCGCGCCCCGGTGAAGGCGACAAGCCCGGCGCCCAGGCCACCTGCGGCGCCGGCACCCGGCAGATGCTCCACGTCGACTCCCAGGTCCCGCCGAATGATCTCCGCGAAGTGTCTGAGCGCGGCGTCGAGCTCCGCCACCATCTGGGGCGTCGCCCCTTTCTGGGGACCGTACACGGCGCTTGCGCCGCTCGGACCCGTCAGCGGATTCGTGACGTCGCAAGCCACGTCGGCCTCGGCGGTATTCCAGCTAGCGTGCACGCCGCCAACCTGGATCCGCGCCAGCCGTTGCAGTGCCAGGCCGCCCGGGGGCAGCTCGTGGTCCTGGTCGTCCAGCAGGTGGTAGCCAAGCGCTTGCGCCATGCCGGCGCCGCCATCGTTGGTGGCGCTGCCGCCGATGCCGACGATGAAGCGGCGGGCGCCCTGGTCGTAGGCGCCTTGCAACAGCTCGCCGACGCCATACGAAGTTGTCACGCGCGGATCCCGTTTCTCAGCCGGCAGCAGCGCGAGTCCGGCGGCCTTCGCCATCTCGATCACGGCCGTCTTTCCGCCGTCGATCAGCCCGTAATCGGCGTCCAACGGCTCGCCGAGTGGCCCACGGACCCGGAGGGTGCGCCGCTCGCCTTTCGTGGCGGCGACCAGGGCATCGACGGTACCATCACCGCCGTCGGCAATCGGGACCAGCACCAGCTCCGCGTCCGATGCGGCCGCCCGAACACCCTCGCCCATGGCTTCCGCGGCTTCGAGCGCCGTTAAAGAACCTTTGAAGGCGTTGGGCGCGATGACGATGCGCATCAACGCAGCGGCGGCAGGCCTGCGGGCGCCGTCAGTAGACGGGGGTCAGCCAGTGACGGTACTTGTCGCTGCGTCCGCGGACGATCTCGAAGTAGAGCTTCTGCAACTGCTCGACGACCGGTCCCACCTGGCCATCGCCGATCGGCCGCCGGTCGACGTCGACCACCGGCGAGATCTGTGCGCCGGTGCCACAGAGAAAAATCTCGTCGGCAATATACAGCTCGGAGCGGTCGATGGAGCGCTCCACGACTTCCAGGCCGAGCTCGGCGCGTAGCAGCTCCATCACCGCGAGCCTGGTGAGGCCTTCCAGAATGTTGTCCGAGGTGGGCGGCGTGAACACCTTGCCGTCGCGAATCAGGAAGATGTTCTCGGCGCTCCCCTCGCAGACATGGCCGTCGTGGGTCAGCATGATCGCCTCGTCGAAGCCGTTTTCCTGAGCCTCGGTCTTGGCCAGGGCCGAATTCACATAAATGCCGGTGATCTTCGAGCGGGCGGGCGCCGCGTTGTCATCGATCCGCCGCCAGCTCGACACCATGCAGCGGATGCCTCGCTCGATTTCGACGTAATTTCCGAAAGGCGTGCTGTAAATCGCGAAGGAATCCTTGATGTTGTGCAGCCGGACTCCTATCTCTTCGGAGCTCTTGAAGGCGAGGGGCCGGATGTAGACGTCTTGGCGGAAGTTATTGCGCCGGATGAGATCGATGGTGGTGGCGCAAAGCTCATCCAGCGTCATCGGGATCTTGAGCTTCATGACTTTGACGGAATTCTGCATACGGCGGTAATGCTCGCGCAGCTTGAGCAGGAAGAGCTGCTCGTGCTCGGGGCTCCAGTAGCCGCGGATCCCCTCGAACACGCCCGTACCGTAGTGAAGGGCATGGGTCATCAAGCCCAGGCGGGCATCGGCGTAGCGCTTGACCTCCCCGTCGAGATAGACCCAGTACTGGGCCTGTTCTTTCCGCCGGGCTTCCGCCGCGCGCGTGACGCCCTCTGCCTTGATCGCCATCCGGTCGATTATATGCCCGCTTCCGTCAGCCCGGATAGGGTCAAATGGCCGGCATTGAGCTCAAAAATCCTGTGCTAAGCTGTGGGCGCCGGTGGCCCCCATACGTATGAACCCCCGGGTGGTGCGCTGGTTCACCCCCGGCCTCCACGTCAAACGATGGCTCGGTCTCCTGATCCTGGGCATGGTCATCATCAGCCTCGGGATTGGGTATGTTCTGCGCAATTTCTACTCGTCCGGCTTCCGCTTTCCCGGCGTCACTTTCTACCTAACCCTGCAATTCATTCCCTACGTCGTCCGGGCGGCGCTCTTCGGTGCCCTGGGGCTGTCGATCATTCTCCTTGCCCTTTACAAGCTCACCCAGTCGGTCCTGGGGCCTTTCCTGCCCGGCCGGGACCGGGCGCTCTCCGAGATTATTTACAACTATCGGTTCCTCCAACGGGGGCCCCGGGTGGTCGCCCTGGGGGGCGGCACCGGACTCTCCACCCTGCTTCGGGGGCTGAAGAAGTACACCGGCAACCTGACGGCGATCGTGACCGTGGCGGACGATGGCGGCAGCTCGGGCCGGCTGCGCTCCGAGTACCGGATCCTGCCTCCCGGCGACTTCCGGCAGTGCATCACCGCGCTGGCCGACGTCGAGCCCCTGATGACGACCCTCTTTCAGCACCGCTTCAAGGAGGGCAGCCTGAACGGCCATTCCTTCGGGAACCTGTTCATCATGGCGATGGCCGAGATCACCGGCGACTTCGAGCACGCCATCCGTGAGTCGGGGCGGGTCCTCGCCGTCCGGGGACAGATCGTGCCCTCGACCTTGCGTGACGTCACCCTGATTGCCGAGATGGCCGACGGGCAGACCCGCGTCGGCGAGTCGAGCATCCCCCACGCCAACGGCGAGGGCGACGGGAATGGCGCGGTAACCACCGCCATCAAGCGGGTCTTCCTCCAGCCGGAGCCCACCATCAACCCCGAAGCCGAAGAAGCAATTCTCAACGCCGAGCTGATCACCGTCGGCCCGGGAAGCCTCTACACCAGTATCCTGCCCAACCTCGTCGTCGACGGGATGGCCGAGGCACTCAAGGCATCACCTGCGGTCAAGGTCTTCATCTGCAACGTGGCCACCCAGCCGGGCGAGACCGATGCCTTCCGGGTCAGCGACCATCTCCAGGCGATCGAACGCCACCTGGGCGCCAACATCTTCGACTTCGTGGTGGTCAACAGTAACAACAACTTCACGCTGCCGCCGTCGGCGCAGGCGGCGGGCATCAGGCGCGTGGTCTACGACCCGGCCACGGTGAGCCAGCGCAGCATCCACGCCGTGCTGGTTGACGTCGTCAACCCGCGGGTCTCAACTCACCACGATCCCGACAAGCTGGCGCGCGCCATCATGAAGAAGATCTGGCGCTCCTAGAGAGCTCCGACTCCTCGTGTCGCGATCGCCGCTGCTGCCAGAACTGGGTGAACCAGTCTTCGCCGAAGAAGGTGGCAAGTGAAAAAATCACGGCCCCGATGATGTCGACGACATAGTGCTCGCCGAGGTAGACAATGCTCAGCCAGACGCAAGCCGTATAGACAACCGCCGGCCAGGCCCGAGAACCCCAGAGACGCAAGGCGAAGAGCGTGCCCAGCAAGGGGTAGGCCGCGTGCAGCGACGGCATGGCCGCGTACTGATTGGGCGTCAGCCAGTGGTAGACGGTGGCGGGCACGGGAATTCCGGGGATGTCGGTGAAGCTTGGCAAGGTGTGGTCGATGATCTTCACCACGCTGGTAAGCACCTTCCACGGCGGAGCGACCGGCAGAAGCAAGTAGAAAACAAAAGCGGCGAACGACATCGCGATCAGCGCGCGGGAAAATCGCAAGAAACTTCGGCGGTCCACCACCCAGAAGAGATAGCCGAGCCCCAGCGGAAAGGCGAAATGCAGGAAGTAGAACATCGTGGCGGCGATGTCGTACCAGCTGACGTGGCCCGCATGGTAGAAGTTCTGCTGCAGGAGCAGGGTCGGCACCTGACCGAAGCTGATCAGTCGTTCGAGCGACGTCACGTCGTGGATCGGCATGCCGAGCTTGCCGCCGAGGCCACGCAAATACTCGTACGAAAGAAACAAGACCAGGAATGGTATCCAGTCGGCGAGGAAGAGCTTGGCCCGGCCGAGGACCAGCGCCGCGATCAACATCAGCAGCAGGAAGCGCTCGGGGGAAACCGAAAGGTGGAGCACGAAAACTATGAAGAGGGTGACGACGGCGAGGTAGCCGCCGACCAGCGACGGGATGAGCCAGGAGCGCCGGCGACCTACTGGTGGGCGCTGGGGCGCGTCAGCCGGCTGCACCGCAAGAGCTTACTCAAGGACTCCCGTAAGGCCGTCCCTTAGAGGCCCCTGAGAAGCCGTCGAGAACATGGGATTTCGCCAAAACTGCCGTTATATTGGGACCGCATGGCCGAAACTGCCCCCGAGCCCACGCCATCTCGCAGCCCGCGGGTCCTGGTCGTCGACGACGAGCGGAGCATCGTCGACTTTATCCGCCTCGGCTTGCAGTACGAGGGGTTCCAGGTGCAGACCGCCCCCGATGGGCAGGCGGCCTTGCGCCTGATCAGCGAGTTCCGCCCGCACGTCGTCGTCCTCGACATCATGATGCCGAAGCTGGACGGCCTGGCCGTCGCGGAAGCCATTCGTGGCAACAAGGACACCGGGGTGATCATCCTGTCGGCCAAAGACGAGGTCCAGGACCGGATCAAAGGGCTCGAGGTGGGTGCCGACGATTACCTGGTCAAGCCGTTCGACTTCGGCGAGCTGCTGGCGCGCATCCGCGCCATCATGCGCCGGCGGAATCCGAACGCGGGTCCGCAGCTCCAGGTCCAGGACGTGACGATGGACGACGCCACGAGGGAAGTCCGGCGGGATGGCCAGGCCATCGATCTCTCGACTCGCGAGTTCGACCTGCTGCGGCTGCTGATGATGCATCCGAACCAGGTGCTGCCCAGGGACCGCATTCTCGACCAGGTCTGGGGCTACAACTTCTTCGGCGATGCGAACAACGTCGAGGTGTATATCCGGTACCTGCGGCAGAAGCTTGGGGATGAGCAGCACCAGCTCATCCAGACCGTAAGGGGAGTCGGGTACCGGATCAAGACATGAACCGCGAGTCGCGCCGCGGTCGGCGCGGCTAGCCGTGTCCCGCTTCCGATCGCTGCGATGGCGGCTGACGTTTCTGTATCTGGCTTTATTGGCGGTGTTGCTGCTGGCCGCCGGCGTCGCCCAGTACTTCGCCGCGCGCGAAGTACTTTTTCGAACCAATGCTGACGTTCTCGTGAGCGAGTACAACGCCGTCTTCAACGCCTTCCGCAAGCAGAACGCGACCCGGCCGGCGGCGGCACTCCGGGCCCTCATGCTGTCGCAGGCGTTCAGCCTGGAACTGAGCTCAAGGCGGACGGCGGCCACCATCATCGACGTGAACGGTGGATGGGTGACGTCGTCACCTGCGACGCTGTTTGCCACCCAGGATCCGCCGAGTCTCACGACCCAGGAGTACCGCAGCGCCGTGCTCCGTACCCCTAAGCCCTATTACGTCGTCACGGCCGCCGATGGCTCGACGTACCTCGTGGTGCTCAACGTGATCCGCAACGGCGCCAGGCCGATCGGCCTTGCCCAGCTCGCCATTCCCACCAGCGAGATCGATCAAACGCTGCGATTGGATCGGGAAGTCGCGGTCGTCGGCTCGTTGCTGGTGTTGCTCCTCGCCTTGCTGTTGAGTCCGCTGATCATTGGCCGAGCGCTCCACCCCCTCCAGCAGATGTCGACGACGGCCGGGGCGCTCGCGGCGGGCGACTACAAACAGCGGGTCAGCGTGCCCAAGACTGGCGACGAGATTGGCGCCCTAGCGGTCGCCTTCAACCAAATGGCTGCGGGCATCGATCATGCCTTCGAAGTGCGGCGGCAGTCGGAGGAGCAGATGCGGCACTTCGTGGCCGATGCCTCGCACGAGCTTCGTACGCCATTGACCTCGATCGCGGGCTATATCGATGTGCTCGGCCGGCGTGACGTGGTCGACCCGGAGACACTCCGGACGTCGCTGACAGCGATGCGGCAGGAGAGCGCGCGAATGACGCGGCTGGTGAATGACCTGCTCACGCTCACCCGTTTCGAGTCGGGCAAGGTACCCAGCCGCCAGCCGCTCGAGCTCGACCAGTTCGTCAACCAGACGCTCGACGAGTTGAGCCTGCGCGAAAAGGGCGCGCTGGACTCTCGGGACTTCCAGCCGGGAATCACGGTAACGGCCGACCCCGAAGCGCTCAAACAGGTGGTCACCAACCTGGCCCAGAACGCGCTCAAGTACGCCCCCGGGGCGGAACAGCACTGGAGTGTCTTTCAGGCGGACGGGCGGGCAGCCATCCGGCTCCAGGACACCGGCCCGGGGATCTCGCGCCAGGACCTTCCGCACATCTTCGAGCGCTTCTACCGTGGGGAAAAGGCACGCGACCGGTCGACCGGCGGCTCGGGGCTGGGCCTGGCGATCGCCAGGTCGATCGTCGAGGCGCACCAGGGCACCATCGAGGCGGCGAGCGAGCCCGGCCAGGGGGCTACCTTCACCGCCTGGCTGCCGCTGGCGGCTTAGCCCTTAAGGCGGATGATCGCGGAGATCTCTACCGGCACGCCCAGCGGTAGCTCGCTGGTCCCGAGCGCCTGCCGGGTGTGGCGGCCCCGCTCCCCGAATACTTTAAAGATCAGGTCGCTGGCACCGTTGAGGACCTTTGGCTGCTCCTCGAAGCCGCTCGCCGAGCGGACGAAGCCGCTGAGTTGGATGAATTGCTCGACCTGGTCGAGCGATCCTGCGTGCTGGCGTATGAGCGCCATGATGTTGAGGGCGCAGATCTCCGCCGCCCGGCCGGCATCCTTCAGGTTGATGTCGCCGCCCACTACCCCGTGGAATTTCACCTCGCCGTTCCAGCTGGGGATGACCCCAGAGGTATAGAGCAGCTCGCCGACCTGCTGGACCGGCACGTAAGAGGCGAGCGCCTTCGGTGGATCCGGCAACTCGAGACCGAGTGTGCGCAGGGTCGCCTCAGCCGAATCCAAGCTCAGGATCCGCCTCGACCGGGTGGTGAGCAGGCGCGATCGACCTCCTCAGCCCGTCTTGGACGGACTGTAGAAAAGAGGGTAACGTTGCCGGTCTCGAACCACCACCCTGAACCGGTGAAGGGATGGTTAATTCGGCCAGGCTGATTGTGACGGTCGGTCACGGACGGAACGAATTCCGGTCTTCACGCCGGATGCGCCAGCGCCGCGCCAGGATCACCGCGGCCAGGGCGACCAGTGCCGCCAGCGCCACGCCGTAGGTGGCGTAAGCGGGCGTCCCCGTGGGGCGACGGACCGGCGCCGGCCCGGCAGTGCCGGCGCGAGGCGTCGCGGAGGCGTGGCCGGTGGCCGACGGCGCGGCCGTGGACGTTACCCCCGCGACCGTGGCGGCGGGGTCCGCGATCCGATAGGCCCCGGCCGTACCGTTGGTTGGATTCCAGGCCGCGGCGACGACCTGCGCGGGGTTGAGCGGTTGGAGGGCCAGCGCCGTGATGCGGGGTTTCACCGGTAAGCCTGCCCCCAAGGTGCTCCAGCTAGCCCCGCGATCCAGCGACCGAAAGACGCCCCCGTTTCCCTGGTCGCCGTCGCTACCGGTGTAAATCTGATCGGGATTCGCGGGGTTGAAGATCGCAATGTTGAAGACGGTGGTGGGGAGGCCGGCCATCGGGCTCCAGGTGACACCGCGGTCATCGCTGCGGAACAGGCCTTGCGAGCTGCCGGCGAGCACCGGGGGATCGCTGCCACCTGAGGGGGCCGATGCGACCGCGAGAGTGGCAACCACGGCGTCGCTGGGGAAATTGCCTTTGACCAGCGTCCAGCTGCCACTGAGCCCATCGGACTTCAGGAGAAAGCCGGAAGCCGCTGAACCATTGTCCGCGCCCGCAAACACCGTGCTCCCCGTCGCCTTGGGTAGCACCGCCACCGCGGCGATGCTCAGTGCTTCGAGGCCGAGCGAGTGCCAGGAGGCGGCGCCATCGATCGAGTAGTACACACCGTGGGCGGTTCCCGCGAGAACCAAGCCACTGGCCACGGCGATCGAACGGACATCCATGTTGTTGAGCCCCTGGCTCTGCGCCGTCCACGTCTTTCCTTCGTCGACGGACTTATAGAGGCCGCCCGTCTGCGTGCCGGCGTAGGCCGTCGCCGGTTGCGACGGGTCGAATTGCACGACCCATGCGGCGTCGATGCTCGTGATCGCCGAAGCCCAGGTGGCGCCCGAGTCAGCGCTGCGAAGGACGCCCCGGCCCTGGGTTGCCGCGAGCAAAACCGACGGATGCGCGGGCGAAACGGCAATCGACCAAACGGGACGATCCCGCGTCCCAGGTTGCTGGGCACCAGTCAACGTCCAGCTGGTGTCCGCCGCCGCGGCAGCGACAACGGTGACGAGTAACCCGGCGGCCAGCAGGATGGGCGTAAGCAGCGTGCGGCGCGAAAATCTCAC
>JALYYE010000331.1 GCA_030946735.1 Candidatus Dormiibacterota bacterium | reverse complement strand
GAGCCTGAGCCGGTGGGCGCCGGCTCGTCCCGCAGCAGCCCCTTCGGCCCGGCCAGCGTCCGGACGGCTTGCTCGGTGCGGGCGATGAAGCTGTCGTAGTCCTCGCCCGGCTTTGGATAGAGGGGATCTCCGAATTTGATACTCGCCGGGTGCCGCCGTGGGATGCGGCGGAACCGCGGGAAGACCTCGTACAGGCCCTCGATGTAGGCCGGCACAACTGGTACCCCGGCGTCGATCGCCAGGATGGCGGCGCCTTTCTTGAAGGTCCCGATGTTGCCGGTCCGGGATAACGTCCCCTCCGGAAAGATGACCACCGACGAGCGGCGGGCGAGATGCTCTTTCAATCGATCCAACGCCGGCCGGGCGCCACCGGCGCGCGGAATCGGAAAGGTGTTGATCAGCAGCTGGGTCAGGGCCCCCTCCCATTTGCGCTTGAAGATGGAGTCGGCAGCGGCGACCACGAATGCCCGGTGGCGGAAGCGGTTCGGAAGGGCCTGCAGCATCACGACCGCATCCAGGGCGCTGCTGTGATTGGAGACGAAGACCGCACCACCTTTGATGGACTTGAGCCGGTACTGGTCAATGACCGTCAGCGGCGAGAAAGCGCCCATCAGCGGAAAGATCAGGAAGGTTTGCAGCATGGCGCGGGCGCCGCGGATCGATCCGCTCTGCGTCCACGCGGGAACGGTCACTGGTGGCGGGCTGGTGGCTCCCAAATTCTCCCCCTCCGGCGGCCCGCCCAGCTAAAGTAGGGGCGCGGGGCGCCATGCCGGAACATCGCAAGCGTAGCAACCAGCGGTCAGTTGGGGAAGGTCCATTGAGGACCTTCGTTTCGCGCTGATGGCTCGCCCGCTGCCGGCGACCGAGAGCGTCTCGGCGGAGATCAGCAGAAACCTGGCCCTCGAACTGGTCCGGGTGACCGAGGCCGGAGCGCTGGCCAGCGCCCGCTGGATGGGCCGGGGCGACAAAAACACAGCCGACGGCGCCGCGGTCGATGCCATGCGGCGAGCGCTGGGCATGATCCCGATGGACGGTGTGGTCGTCATCGGCGAAGGTGAGAAGGATGAGGCGCCGATGCTCTACATCGGCGAGCGCATCGGCACCGGCGAGCCTCCGCAGGTCGACGTGGCGGTCGACCCGATCGACGGCACCACGCTGCTCTCGAAGGGACTGCCCAACGCCATCTCCGTGGTGGCGATGGCCGCCGGGCGTGGTTCCTTGTACGACGCCAAGCACGTCCACTACATGCACAAGATCGCCACCGGCGCCGATGCCGCCGGCTCGCTAAACATCGACGACTCCGTCGCCGTCAATCTGCAGCGGGTCGCTCGAGCGAAACGGATGCGGGTCAGCAATCTCACGGTCGTCATCCTCGACCGGCCGCGTCATGAGGCGCTGATCAAGGAGGTCCGCGACACCGGCGCCCGTATCAAGCTGATCAGTGACGGCGATGTGGCGGGCGCCGTCATGACCGCCATCGACGGCACCGGGCTCGACCTTCTAATGGGGATCGGTGGATCGCCGGAGGCGGTACTGGCCGCAGCGGCGCTTAAGTGTCTCGGCGGCGAGATCCAATGCAAGCTCTACGCTCGCAATGCTGAAGATAAGGAGAAGGCGGAAGCCGCAGGCGCCAAATTCGACCGGGTGCTCGGCATCGACGACCTCATCCGCAGCGACGACGTCTTCTTCGCCGCCACCGGCGTAACCGACGGCGAGATGCTCCAGGGCGTCAAGTACCATAGCAACTGGGCCGAGACAGAATCGCTGGTCACGCGCAGCCGGTCAGGGACGTTGCGCCGAATTTACGCGCGCCACCACTGGGGCTACAAACAGCGGGAGTGGTTGGGCCAGCCCGAAGAAGGCTAGGGGAAGGCGGGGGTCCGCCAGCGATGGACGAGGTAGGGCCCGAGGCTCAAAAAGCCGCAGGTGATCGCGGCGTGAACAAGGACCGGCGCAAGTAAGGACGCCGGCGACGGCTGCCAGAGATAGATCAGTCCGAGCGTCAGGCCTGCCGCAGTGGCGCCTGCCACCGGGCGCCAACCCCAGCGGTCGAGGAAGTGGTAGGCGCCGAAGATGGTGGTGGTTGCGAGCAACGCGAGCAGGGGTACGTTCCACCAGCGAGCCAGGCTGCCCTGCAGGAATCCTCGAAAGAACCACTCTTCAACGGGGGCGTTGAGCACGAGGTAGTAGATGCTCTGCACGAGCAGGTCAGGCTCGGTCGGAACGAACCAGCGGCCGCTGCGGCGCGCCAGATAGATGTTCAAGCCGGCGGCGATGGCGAATCCGGCCACGGCGGCGGGGATCGCCACAAGAAGGTCACGGAGGGGATGAGTGACCACCAGCCCGAGATCGCGCAGCGGCGTTGCCGACAGCCAGCTAAAGATGAACGGAACCAGGGTGAGCGGGACCAGCCGAACCAGAAGGTCCAAGCGCATCCACGACCAGCTGCTGGCGACAGTGGTCCGCAGGACCTGGGCGGGTGGGTTAATCAGAGTGATCGATGACGTACTGGATCGCTTCTCGCTGCGCCATGATTGGCCGGATCAGGTTCTGGATCACGGCCTGGTGATCGGGATGGTTCGCGTAAGTGGCCAGCCCCTCCTGATCACTGAAGTCCGCGACCAACGCAAAATCGGCGTTGCCATCCTGGACGCCGAGATCGCGGCCGAATCGGTACGCCTGGATGCATGGGATCTTGCCGGGCAATTGATGCAGCGCCGCCTCGACCTTGGAAACATCCTCGGCCGTAGCTTCCGGCTTCCAGCGGAACAGGGCGACGTGGCGCAGCACTGGCGGTTTCGAGCTTACCCGATCGCCTGCCGCTCGACGGCGGCCGGCTCGGTGCGGGCCGAGGCTGAAGAGCCGCGTACGACGGAGGCGAGGGCCGCGAGCAAGGCGACCAGGCCGGCGACGAGAAAAGCGTCCTGGTAGGAGGCCAGCGTCGCCACCGTCGGACCGGCGTCTTGGGCGAGGTGGGCCGGCAGCCGCAACGCGACGACGGCCGCCGCCATCGCGGTGCCCAGCGCCATCCCGAGGTTGCGGCTGGTGGCGAGCAATCCGGCGGCAGTCCCGATTCGCTCCAGCGACACGGCACCCATCACGGCGCTGTTGTTCGGCGAGGTAAACAGACCGGTGCCGATCCCGTTGAGCAGAAGCGGTGGAACGAGCTGGGCGTAGTCGGGGTGGAGCCCGAGCCGGCTCAGCCAGTAGAAGCTCGCGGCCACCAGGATCATCCCGCCGGAGGTCAGCGCGCGCGAACCTACCTTGTCAGAAAGCCAGCCACTTATCGGAGCGAAGACGACCATTGCCACCGGCACCGGGGTGAGCAGGATCCCGGCATGGAAATAGTCGAAGCCCAAACCATGGATCAGGTAGAAGGGGACCAGCAGGTTGAGCATGAAGATGGCGAGGTAGGCCAGCACGCTGCTGACGAGCGCCGCGGAAAAGAGCCGGTCACTGAACAAGGAAAGGTCGACGATCGGCGCCGCGGCCCGACGTTCCCATTGTATGAAGCAGGCGGCGAGACCGAGGCTCGCGAGGAGCAGCCCAATGGTCGATGGTGAGGACAATCCCCAGCTCGGCCCCTGGCTCAAGACAAGGAGCAGGCAAAACAGGGCGAGTGACCCGACGAAGGCACCCGTGATGTCGAAGCGAGCCGGCGCGCGCCGGTTCCGCTCCGCCTCGTCGCGCAGAAAAAGCAGCGCCAGTGCGATACCCCCGATCCCCAGCGGCACATTGATCAGGAAGAGGCCACGCCACGAGGAGGTGAGCAGCACGAACGCCCCCAGGAGCGGGCCCACCGTCAGGCCGGCGTAGATGAAGACGGCGTTGATGCCGAGGGCCAGTCCGCGTTCGGAGGCTGGGAACGCTCGCGTGACGATGGCGGCGGCAACCGAGAACATCATGGCGCCGCCCAGCCCCTGCACGGCTCGGCTGGCGAGCAGCCAGCCGAAACCTGGGCTCAGCCCACTGGCCAGCGCACCGAGGGTGAAGACGACGAAGCCGACGACGTAGAGACGCTTGGTCGAGATCAGGTCGCCCAGCCGCCCGAATGTCATCAGCAGCGAGGTGATCACGAGGACATAGGTGATGATCACCCACTCGGCCGAGGTGACCGGCTGATGGAAAGCCGCGGCGATGACCGGAAGGCCGATCGAAATCGTGCTGATGCCGATTGGTGGGCAAAAGGCCCCCAGGGAGACGCCCAGCATCGTGCGCCACTTTTGCGACATCCGCTAGTGGGCGCCGCGCGAAGCGGGGGGCGAGTCGCCGGCAAGTGGCTCGAGCGCATCGGCCACGGCGGAAAGTTGAGCTGGCGAGAGTCGCTTGGCGAAATGCTCACGGATTCCGCGAAGGTGGACCGGTTCGGCGTGTTTGAGCCGCGCTCTACCGGCTGCCGTCAGAGTCGCGAACATGCCGCGCCGGTCGGAATCGCAGCGAGCCCGCCTCACCAGGCCTGCCTGAGCCAGGCGGTCGACCAGCCGGGTCACACCGCTGTGACTGAGTCGGACACGATCCGACAACTCCGTCATGCGCAGGCGCCGATCCGGGGCCATCGCGAGCTGGATCAAGACGTCGAATTCGGCAAGCGTCATGTCTTCTTTCTCGATGAGCTCCGCCTCCAACCGGCGTAGGAGGGATGCCTGGGCATTGAGAAACGCGGCCCAGGCACGCAGCTCGGTGTTTTTGAGATCGATCGCCATGGGGAATAGATTCTCACATCAAATTGTTTGCACTAGAGAAGGTTGCTAATGCAACAAATCCTGAGACCGGGAGGACCGAGAGTTACATATGAAGTGGGCAATTGACGTCAATCACAGCGGCGTTACGTTTACGATCCGCCACATGATGTCGAAGGTGCGCGGCCAGATGAAGGTCAAGGAAGGCTGGCTGGAGGTCGACAGCGACAACCTCAGCACGGCCAAAGTCGACGTTGTTCTCGATGCAGCGACCATCGACACCGGGGTGGAGATGCGTGACAACCATTTGCGCAGCGCCGACGGTCACTTTGACGTCGCGAATTATCCCACCATCACCTTTACGAGCAAGCGCATCGAAGGCAAGAATCCCTCGAGCTTCAAGCTGATCGGTGATGTCACCATCCATGGCATCACCAAGGAAGTCACACTCGACGCCAGCTTCAATGGCGAGGGCAAGGACCCCTGGGGCAATCGCCGGGTGAGCTTCGACGCGCAGACCAAGCTCAACCGGAAGGACTACGACCTGACCTGGAACCAGGCGCTCGAAGCCGGCGGCTTCATCCTTGGCGACGAGGTCAAGCTCGAGATCGGCGTCGAGGCCGTACCCGCGGCGAGGCCGGCCGAGGCCCAGAAGGAAATCGAAGCCGAAGTCGCGGTCGATTCGCGCTAAGCCGACACCTTCATATTGAGCCCGCCAGGTTTCTGGCGGGCTCTTTTCTTGCAATCTTTCCAGCGGACGCGGCGTTGCGTCCCCAGGGTCAATCGGTGAGCCGGGCTGTCTGCCGCAACTGCTGGACGTGGTACTCGAAAGGGGAGACCGCCTGCCCCAATTGCCGCGTCGCGCTCACGGCGGCCAGCGCGGAGCCAGGACAATTCTCCTCAGCGCCTACCCCAGTGCCAGCTCCGGCGGCGGAGCCGCCGCCATCTCCCGTCGTCCCGCCCACCGCCGTGGCGCCCGCGCCCGCTCCGGCCGGCTTCAACTGGCGGCGCGTGAACTGGTTGCAGTCGGGCATTGCGGCTATCCTCCTGATCGGCGTCATCGCCGCCGGTGTCCTACTGGCCGGGGCGGTTGGGCCGGTCACTTCCTCCGATGGCGTGTTGTCCGTTAAGGTTCCGCAGGGCTGGGCACGGGGCCAGGCGCCCGCGCAAGGCGACGGGAAACCAGTCCTGGTGCTCGCCAGGGTCGAGAAGATGAATGGCGTGCAACCACATTTCATCGTTCTTGCCACCGGTCATTTCATTCCGCTATCCGATCTGGGCGCGGATTTGGTGCAACTCGTCGAGAGTGGCAATTTCCCGGTGGCCGGCACCATTGGCGTAGCCACACGGACCACGGTGGCCGGTGCAACCGGCGGTGGCAGTCGAATTCCAGGGGTCTAAGTTCGCCGGCGAGTTTCTCTTCGTCGATTACGGCAAGAAGACCTACGTGATCGAGATGTCGTCGGACGCGAGCGAGTTCGCTCGGCTGCGCGACAGCAATTTCGCGGCCATCCTTTCGTCCTGGGAGTGGCATTAGCCGGTCGCGGGCTTCCCGCGGGTCGATACAGTTAGCGGATGATCGATGATGCCTGGGCGCTCAAGAGCGCACTCGAACAGGCAGGCGCCGTGGCTGCCAGGCAGGTCAAGCCAAGCGAACTCATCGCTCTTTACTACGAGCGCATAGGTCGGGTCGATCCTGAACTCAATGCCTACTCTCTCCTGACCCGTGAGCTGGCGGAAAGCCAGGCTGCGGCGGCGGAAAAGCGAATCGCGGGCGGGGAGCCGCTCGGTCTGCTGGAGGGCGTGCCGGTGTCGATCAAGGAGACTTCGGCGCTGGCCGGCTATCGCAACAGTCTCGCCTCCCGCGTCTTCGAAAAGTCGATCGCGCAGGTCGACAGCTTTGCCATCGGCCGGCTGAAGGACGAGGGAGCTGTCATCCTCGGCAAGACAAACGCACCGGAGTTCGGAACGCGGCCCGTCACGGAAGGCCCGATGTTCCCGCCGGCCCGCAACCCGGTCGACAAGACGCGGACAGCCGGTGGATCCAGTGGCGGCGCCGCTGCGGCGGTGGCCGCGGGCCTATGTGCCCTGAGCCATGGTGGTGACGGCGGCGGTTCCATCCGGATCCCGGCCTCCTGTTGCGGGGTGGTCGGATTGAAGCCATCGCGCGGCCGCATCTCGAGCGGGCCGCTGCTCGGCGAAGACTGGGCGGGGCTCGCCACCAGCGGCGTCATCGCCCGAACCGTTGCGGACGCGGCCCTCGGCCTTGACGCCATGAGCGGCCACCTGCTGGGTGACCCGTACTGGGCTGAGATCGCGGAACCGTTTTTGCCGGCGGCGCAGCGTCAGTCGGCCATGCTGCGAATCGGATGGACCATCGATGCGCCGGCTGCTGTGGATCCCGAGGTTGCGGCCGCGGTGGAGTCCGTGGCGGCGGAGCTGGCCCGCCTGGGGCATCGCGTGAGCCGGGTGAGTCCCGATCTCGGTCAGTTCCGCCCCCTCATCCAGATCCTGGCCGTCACCGCCGTGGGTGCCTTACCGATCGCCAACCGAGAGCTGCTCGACCCACTCAATCGGCGGATGCTGGAGGCGGCCCCGATGTCCACGGCTGTCGATTACCTCAAAGCGCTGCTCGAGTTGCACCAGCAGGCGCGGCGGCTGATCGCGACCTGGGACCAGATCGACGTACTGCTCACCCCGACCCTGACTTATCCGGCGCCGAAGATCGGCTCGCTGGGCCACGACGTCGACACCGCCTCCGACGAGTTCCTCGACTGGCTGAGCTTCACCCATCCGTTCAACTGCACCGGCCAGCCGGCGATCAGCCTTCCGCTAGCCACCTCGACGGCCGGGCTCCCGATCGGTATCCAGCTGGTCGGCCGGCCGCGCGACGAGTACAGCATCCTGTCGCTGGGCGCCCAGCTCGAGGCAACGCTCAAGCGGCAAGCGGACGTTACGGCTGAGCGACGCAATTAGTCGGCTTCGGCGTCATCGTTCTCGTCGCCGCCATCGCGGTTGTCGTCAGCCCCGCTGATGTAGCTTTGCGCCTTGGTCCATGCCTGTTTGGCGACGAGCCGGCCTGCGGCCCTGGCGTCCAGGTCACCCTGCTCAAAGTGGATGGCACCGTAGCGCCGGGAAAGCCCGGCCTGGTTGGCGGCTTCGCTGAAGGTTTCCCAGCAAAGCGTGACGTCGCCGGCAGGCACCACTCCGGCTTCGAACTTCGAGCTGCCGGCTGGAAACGTGACTGAGGCTCCGAAGTCGTCGCTTTCAGTGAAAAGTCTCAGGATCCCGGCCCCGGCCGCACTAAAGGTGCTGTGACCCGAGCTGTACTCCGGGAAGGGCGGCGTCGGAAAAGTTGAGGCCTGGTAGGGGAACCAGTCCGCGCCGTCGATCAGTCGGGTGCCCTGATAGGGGCCTCCCCAGGCACGGACCTGTTGCCCTCGGAAAAGGTAGCGAATGGCGGTGATCGGCCGGACCGAGTCGAAGAATCGCTTGTTGTCCCAGCAACAGATGCTGGCGTCGAAGACCGCGTTCGTGAGAGCAAAGAAGAGTTTGACGTCGGCGTCGACCCCATGCCTGTGCGCACCGTGATGGTCACGGCGTGAGACATACTGGGCAAACAGGTCCCAGTGCCCGGGCGGCAACTCGGAGTGCGGCCCATCCGCCCAGTATTCGGCGATCATCTTCTGCTCATCGGTGAGACCGGCGCTGAGGGCGAGGAGGGCGCGAGCCTGCGATTCGTAGGCTTGGGAGCCGTGTCGGGCTGGCGCGGTCGGCGACCGTAACTGGGCGACGTTGGTGAGCGCGAACGGCGTGACGTGCTGCCATTGGGCGCCGACGAAGGGTTGGGTGACGACCGCTCCCGTCGCGTCAACGTAGCGCAGCGGCTGCCAGCGATCCGGGTCGCGGATTGTTGCCGGGTCGAATTTGGCGCCAGGCCTCAGATCCATGGGATCGTTTGCCGGCTTGTAGCCGGTGTAGTCCGCGTAGGCAACGCCAGGCTTCCCGCCGGGCTGGTCACCGAGTTGGTTCGCGCCGTCCCGGTGCCGGAACTCGAGGACCGCCCGGGCCGCCACATTCCCGACGCCCGCAGGGGTAGTGATGTCATCCGTCGTGTTGGCCGGGTCGTAACCGAGCCGACGCATTAGTGGGTCGAAAACGCTCGTCACGTCACCTGGGAAGAGATCAATCGCCGCCCGGTACGCGGCGAAGCTGATCGCCTTATTGACATTGGCCAGCGCGCGCTCTCGGGGCGGCCGGCGGAGAGCGCCACCGAGTCGGGTCCCGACGGCACGATGGTCGTACGCGGCCCACGCGTCAAAGATGCAGGTATGGACGATGGCGAGGGCCCGGGCGACCATCGGCGGACCGAGCTTCGAATCACGGACTCCCTGCAGCGCGGCCTCGTTCCAGAGCAGGACGATGCTGTCGCCGGAGGCGAACGCGTCGAGCGGCAGCCCATTCAACGCCGGGGTAGCCACCACCAGGGCTCCCCACTTGAGCGCGGTTCGGCGAGTAATACGGAGCGGTTCTGACTCGCTCATAACCTAGTGGATCGTGACCTGGCCCTCCAGTAGGATCTCGTGGAAGGTCATCCCCGAGATGACCAGTGTGGCCGTGGCGCCAGGGCCACCCGCCTTCACGGTAAATGTGAAGGCCTGGCTGGGTCCGGCTCCGAGTCCGGTCACGACCGCCGTGCCCTTCAACACGGCAGTACCGTGTGTCACCTGCACCGAGGTGACCTTTCCGGTCACATACATCGCGTTGACTTCGAACTCCCCGCTCTCCGGGGCGCCCGATCCTGCCGTCGGCGCCAGGGCCAGACATTCGAAAGCTCCGCCCTGCCCGTCGGCGTGGAAGGCGAGCACGGTGGTCACTGGTATGTACGCCGGGGCGCCGGTCCCACCCTCGATGATCGTCTTGCCCGCCCCTGACACCTGGTGACCGCCTGCGCTCTCTTCGCCGGCCGCCACGCGCGGAGCGGCTGAGCCGATCAGAGCGGCCGCCAGTAGCGCCGCTCCGGCCCCGAGCCAGAACCTCCGCAATCCGGCGGTGCCCAGGGGACCACGTCGCTCGGAAACCCGAAGTTCGCCCAACATGTCATTTCCCTCCTATCCTTTTTAGGCTTGCCTGAATTGGGAGGCGCCGAGCGGCGCCTCCCCTGGCGATCCACTGAGCTAGGCAGACCCTGCGGTGAGCTAGTCTTCCTGTTCCCCGTGAAGCGCGTGGAACAAGGTGCGATTAGAGTGTTTGCCGAAACTTGGCATCGCCGGCATGAAGAAGTTCACGAACCCTCTGGACCCATTGGTCCCCTCATCCACCGACGGAGGGGTGCCATTCAGGTTGCAGCTGAGGAAGATAACCCCATCGAGCCCATCTGAGTACTTGATGCGCAGAACTGCCAGCCCGGCACGCGTATCTTCTAGGCGGCCGATGTGGTCGCGTAGCTGGGTGCCGGCGAGGGTGCCCGGCGCCCGAAGCCAGGTGACGAGTTCGGTCACGCGATACGTGCCGCTGCCCCCAACGACAGGGTTGTCGCTATTCCAGGTCCCTCCCCCAGTTACAGCGCGGGAGTGTCCGGGCCTGAAGGTTCCGCTGCCCGTCCAATTAAGCATGGTCTCACCCTCCGAACTGGCGGTATCCTCTCCGCCAGCTCTGATATCGGGAGGGGTCAACTCAATCAGGTCCCAGCGGATGCCGCCCCCATTTCCTTTGTCTGCAAACGCTGTCGATGGGACGCCTAATGCTCCGAGGGCGCCCACCGCCGCCGCGCCTTTGATGATCTGCCGCCTGGTGATCTTCGGGTCTGTCATGGCTCCCCTCCTGATCGGAACAATCGACCCTCCTGAGCGCTCGGCCCACTCCGAGCGGCTTCACCCTACGTCAAATTAAGATGACGGTCAAGATAGCTTCAAGAGACTGTAAGAAGCGGCTAAGGCAGAGTTCGCTGGCAGGGCGATTGGCCGGCCCAAACGGTTAGAGGCTCGTCGCCTCGTTCGACGTTCCCCGCTCGGATACGATCGAAAGACCATGGCATCTGACTGGCTCCTGCTCGATGGCTCGAGCCTGATGTTCCGCGCCTTCTACGGCATTCCGGTCGGCGCCTTCAAGGCACCGGATGGCCAGCCGGTGAACGCGGTGCGGGGATTCCTCGATATGCTGGCGCGGCTCGTCACCGACCGGAAGCCAAAGGCGCTCGTGGTGGCGACCGATGAAGACTGGCGTCCGGCGTTTCGGGTGGACGTGATCGCGAGCTACAAGACGGCGCGCCTCGAGCGGGGTGCAATGCCCGCGGAACTCGAGCCACAGGAACCCATCATCCGCGCGGTGCTGGACGCGATTGGTGTGGAGGTGATGGGCGCGGGCGGGTTCGAGGCCGAAGACGTGATCGCCTCGCTGCTGCCGAAGATCAACGGAAAGGTCGAGATCGTGACCGGTGACCGCGACCTCTTTTCGCTGGTGCACGATCCCGATGTGACCGTGCTCTATACGCAGAAGGGAATCGGCAACCTGCTCGTCGTCGATGAGGCGGAGGTGGAGCGCCGCTACGGCATCCCAGGTCGTTCGTACGGCGACTATGCCGTTCTGCGCGGCGACCCATCTGACGGGCTACCGGGTGTTCCGGGGGTGGGGGAGAAGACGGCCGCCCAACTGGTGCGCCGTTTCAAGGATCTCGACGGCATCATCGCCAGCGGCAAGCTCGGCGACGCGGCCAATGCCTACCTTCAGCGAGCGCGTCGAGTCGGCGTCCCGGTCAGCATCGCCCCCCTCCCCCAACCAAAAGGGACGCGGCCGGCCCCTCCTAGGGATCCACAAGCGCTGGCCAAACTGGGCGAAACCTACGGCATCGGCTCGTCGATCGACCGCCTGGTCCGTGCCCTGGCCGGACCGCCGGCCGCGATTCGCACGGGTTAGGACCCTTCGAGCGAACGAGCGGGAATCCAGCCCTCCTGGCCTTCGGCATTCCGGCATCAATGCCAGCCGCTTTCGTCGTCTCGCTCGATCATCGCGAGCACCTCGCCAGTCTCGCCCGCCACCTCTTGGGTGTTGTACGGCGTGATACCCGTGGCGCTGCCTTCGGCCGTCGAAAGGTAGCGGGAAGGCACCCAGCCGGACCCTCCGGCGGCCGTCGTCACCTTCACGAAGGCCGGCCACTCGTCATCGCGCTCGTGGACCTGAACACGATCACCCGGCCGCACCTGGATCGGGGGCGTGGTCGATGGACGGTGGTTCGCGATGACGCGGACGTTTTCCATGCACGGCATACGTTAAGCTGCGCGAGTCATGCTTGATCCCAAGCACCGCGTCACGATCGAATACTGTGTTCCCTGAAACTACCTGGAACAAGCCGTCGGTCTGGCGGCTGAGATTCTGGGGGGCTGGGCGCCCATCATGATCGATGTCTCACTCCGCTCGGGCAGCAAAGGGCGATTCGAGGTGACGCTAGACGATCAGCTGATCTTCAGCAAGGTCAAGCTGCAGCGTTTCCCCGAGCGCGGTGAAATCGTGGCGCTTGCCCAAGCAACGCTCGGACCACCGATCGCCTGGCGCTAGCGCACAATGCACTGGTCCGACGTCCACTTCCGTACCTGCTCGCGCTCGTGCTGGCCGCCGCGGCCTTCCAGTACTTCCGCCCGCTGCCGGTGACCGCTGCGACGTCCGCCGTCCCGGCGGTGGAACGGTTTGGAACAGCCCCCACCCTCCCCTGGCCGGGGCAGGGCGAGGCGGCGCTTTTCGTCGATGGCGTGGGCGAGGTGGGGAGCTCGGGCGGCCGGGCGCCGGCGCCCATGGCGAGCACCGCCAAGATGATGACGGCGCTCCTCGTGCTGGAAGACCATCCCCTTGCCCCCAACGAACCCGGTCCCACGATCACGGTCACGAGAGCCGACGTCAACCGGTACATTGCGGAGCGAAATCAGAACGAGTCAGTCTTGCCCGTAGTGGCGGGGGAGCAACTCAGCGAGTACCAGCTTCTGCAGGGGCTGCTTCTACCGTCGGCGAGTAATTTCGCCGAGATGCTGGCCATCTGGGACGTCGGCGAGGTGGCGGCCTTCGTCGCGCGGATGAATACACGAGCGGCGGCCTTGCGTATGAGCGCGACCCACTACGCTGACGTCAGCGGCTTCTCAGCGTCGACCGTCAGCGTCCCCTCGGATCTGATCACGCTTGGTCAGACCGCGATGCTGCAGCCGGTTTTCGCGCAGATCGTCGCCCAGCCCCAGGCGACGCTGCCGGTCGCGGGAATGGTTCGCAATCTCGATACCCTTCTCGGCCAGGCCGGCGTGGTGGGGATCAAGACCGGTCACACCGACCAGGCCGGTGGCTGCTTCGTCGTGGCGGCAGACCTGACGATCGACGGCATTGCGGTGCGCGCCTACGGCGCCGTGCTGGGACAGCCCAACGACCTGGGTGGCGCTTTCAAGGCGACCAGTGCGCTGCTGCAGGGACTGGTCCCGGCACTGCATGCGCGTTCGGTGGTCCGTCGCGACGACGTCGTTGCTCGCTATCGCACGCCATGGGCTGAGGCCGGGGCGATCGTCGCGAGCCAGTCGGTGACGTGGGTGATGCTCGATGGCACCCCGGTCTCTCGCCAGGTGAAGCTCGACGACCTGCCGGCCACGCTAGCGGCCGGAACCCGGGTCGGCACCCTGTTCCTCAGCGCCGGCACCCGACAGGCCGAGGTCCCGCTGGTCACGGCGGCGTCGATCAATGGCCCCGGTGCCGGCTGGCGACTTACCCGCGGTTTCTAGGCGGCGCCGCCGATATTGATGATGTTGACGACGTTGGCCCTGAACATCGCGATGTGGTGATCGACCTCGCGCTCTCGGCGCCGCCACTCCGATTCGAGAAATTCAGCCCTCGCCGGATCCATCGGCGCACTGGCGGGACCAGTCACCACTCCCTCAATCGACATCTGATCGAGCTCGCCGATGATCCATTGCGGTTGGCCGACCAGCGCAGGTCGCTGGGCTGCTGTGAGATCCTGGCTCCAAAACATCAGCTCACGTGATCCGACCACGACGTCACCGGCGCTGTCAACCTCCATGATCGACGAGACCGCATGAATACGAACTTTGATGTTGGGCAATTCGCTACCAAGGCGAGCGGCGTCGAGGATTTCGAAGGAACCGTGGATACGACGATGGCCCCGGGCTGAGAGATCGTGGACCATTGCGGCAATCTCCTGATAGAGCTGGTCGCTCACGAACGGCCGGCAGCGTTGCGGGTCGGCGGTCGAGATGGCGCTCTCGAGTTGCGCAAATCCCTCACGCACATCGGCTAGCAGCTCGCCTGGGGTCGATGTCCCGGCGGACATGGGCGCGATTATATGGGCGCCCGGCTTTAGTTCGTAACGGACGGCGCCGCTCAGCGTTCACGAGGCATGGGGGAACTCACCCGCGAGCGACACTGGCGGCTCTTCGCCGGCGCCGCCCTCGTCGCCATGCAAACTTTGGCCGCGGTCGGGCTCGCCTGGGATATCCAGTGGCATCGATGGCTCGGCCGCGATGCGTTCCTGACCCCGCCGCACCTGCTCATCTACACGGGCGTCGTGGGTGCCGGATTGATTTGCATCGTGGTCGTGCTCGTCGAGACCGAGCGATTCTGGCGCCGGGTGCCGGGCGTCGACCAGACATCGACCGTCTCCTTGCTCGGGGTCTTTCACGCACCGCTCGGATTCTTTCTGGCGGGCTTCGGGGCCCTCACCATGGCCGTGGCCGCCCCGCTGGATAACTACTGGCACCAGCTCTACGGCGTAGACGTCACCCTCTGGTCGCCGTTTCACATGATGGGTCTGATCGGCGCGGGTATCGCTTACCTGGGCGCCGCCTACGCGCTCGCGTCCGAACTCGTCCGCTCGCGCCGGGATGGCACGGCCGGACGATACCTGACGATCCTCGGCTGGCCGGGCATCACGCTGGGGACGTTGTTCGCACTGACCGCCGTGCTGCGCCTGGTCCGCGTGTTGATGGAGCCATCGATCGAGACCTTTCCGACCTGGCAGCTCGGCCCCGCCGAGTTGCTGACCAGCCCGATCGGTCTGACGCTCGCCGTGGTTTTAACCTCGATGGCTGCCGTTGTGATGGTCCGTCGCGCCGGCGCAGCCACCCTGATGACCTTGATGGCGGCGCTCTTCACCGCAACCGTTACCCTCCTGGCCCCGATCGCCGTTCGCATCGTTGGTGACGCCTCCGGTTACACCTATCGCCTGCCCGGCCATCCGCACATCAATTGGGTCCAGGTGCTCCTGCCCTTTGCCTATTTGATTCCGGCCATCGCCATCGACCTGGCCTACCTGGCGGAGCTGCGACGCTGGCGACGGATGCGAGCCAGCCGCGTGGCCGGACTGGTCGGCGCGCTGCCGATGACCGCGATCGCCACCATCCTCACGCTCGATGGCATCTCCAGCACCGAGGCGGCGCTCCGCATGCTTCCCGCCAGCACCCGCGATTTGCCGCCCCAGCCCGGCTTCGAGGCCATCGCCGTGGGATCCCTTGTCGCGCTGGCGGTTGGGGCCTATGCCGGCCGAGCTGGCGAGCAGCTTGGACGGATCTGGAGGCTCAATACCCGATGACACGGTGGTGGCTGGCGGGCCTCCTCGCCTGCGCTGCGGTACTCTCCTCGGCGCTCAGCGGCGCTGCCCAGGGACCGATCCGCTCCGAGACCCGCTACGCGGGAGGGTACGTGTTGCGGATCGACTTCTATAGTGACCCACCGTTCACCGGCCGGCGGCTCGTTTTCGACGTGGTCGTCAGTAGCATCACGGGTGATCGGCTCCGGGGCGTGACAGTAGCCGCCGCGGCCATCCCTGACGCCGCTACCAACGGGACAGCGACGCTGGCGAATATCAGCCCCGGGGCGCAGTCTGTCGGAGGCTTCCAGGGATACGTGACGATGGCGGTTCGGGGAGATTGGCGCTTGCGATTCACCGTTAGCGGGCCAGCCGGGACGAATGCGGCAGACGTGCCGCTTCACGTCACTGCGCCGACCGCCATTCCTGTCTCGCTTGCCTGGCTGATCGGGCTGGCGCCGCTGATCGCCCTGATCGGCTTCGGGGTGCGCCAGCGCTCCTATCTGGCGCGCCTGCAGATCATGGTCCCCACGGAGGCGGACGGCGCATCAGGTCCCGCCGCGACTTGATCCCGAGCTTTCGGTAGACATGCTGGAGGTGCGTCTCAACGGTGTGGACGGAGTTATTGAGCCGCTGGGCGATCTCCCGATCTGACATTCCCTCGTAAGCCAGGCTTGCGACCCGCGCCTCGGCCCCCGTGAGAGCATCGGGATTCTCGTGGCGGCGTCGGTGACGACCTCCGACCGCCGCGAGCTCTTCAGCAGCACGGGCAACGATGATTTCCGCCCCAACCAACTCCGCCAGCTCGAGCGCCTCGGCAAAAGGCTTACGCGCTGCAACGCGCTCGCCCCGGCGCCGAAGGTAGACCCCGTAGCGCAGGAGCACCCGCGCCTGTAGGGGCGGCGACGGCACCTCCCGACTCAGCGCTCGCGCCTCGCTGTAGGCGTTCTCGGCGCCCGGCTGATCACCCATCGCGTCGAGTTGAGTGGCCATCGCGAGTGCCACCACCACACGTGGGCTTCGGCAGGGCAGTCGGCCAATACTGGTTTGGAGGCGTTCAAAAATTCGACTGGCATCCGAACTGCGATGGGTGACAACGTAGGCGCCCATCGCATCACCCATCCAGGGGACGACGCAGGGCTCGAGGATCCCGGTCCGGTCCGCAAGTGCCTCGATTTTTTCGAAAAGCGCGCAGGCCGCTTCTCGCCGCCGGTCCTGGAGCGCCAATTGAGCGTCGACGTGCCAGAGCCACAGCGACCCGGGCCACCCGTCAATCGGATTTGCGAGCGAGCGAGCCGTCTCCGTCCATGATCGGGCTTCGTCGACTCGCCCCATCTCTATAAGGATGTAGCTGTGGGCAATCGCCGCCCAGAAGGCTCGCTCCGGCGCCAGGTCGCTCAGGGCGCTGGCACGGTCAAGCAGGCGGAGGCCTTCCTCCAACCGTCCTGTGCGGGCACAGGTGTCGGCGTGCATCACCGCGAGCGAGGCAATAGCCACTGGCAGGTTGAGTCGCTCGGCGGTTGCCATGCCAACCCTGAAGGCACGCTCCGCTTCGTCGTATCGCTCCATCCACTTGGCGACGTTGCCGTGCAGGCCAATGGCACCCCAGGTCCAGGCGAAGTTCCCAATGTCGCTGACCGGATCCGCCTCCGCCCGGCGGGCCGCCTCTTCGATTACCTCGATCCCCCCGGGATCACCGCCGACAAAAGCAGAGAACGCCCACGCGGTTTCCGCGCGAATCCGGAGATCGTCTGTTACATCGTGAGCGAGGGCTTTCGCGCGCGCGGCCAGTGGCGTCGCGAGCGCCGGTCCGACCGTGGGCCAGGAGACGTACACTGCCTCCAGCAGCGTTTCGACTGACTCGCTCGGATCCGTTGGAGGCGAATCACTGACGGCCTGCTGGAATTCCGCGAGGGCGCCTTGCGGATCGCCGCCAACGAAGCGGGCCCGTCCGAGCAACCGCCTGGCCGCCATCCGGTCGCGGTCAGCGAGCGCATCCATGGCGAGCAGCCTGCGGCAGATTGCGGCTGTTGCCGGCGCGTCGGCGGTCGCGAGCAACACACCGGCGAGTGTCAGCAGGACATCCGAGCTGGCGCGAGTGCCGGCCAGCGTCACCGCGGCCTCGAATCGTTGCCGTGCGCTCGCAAGGGCGCCCGCGTCGAGTGCCTGGCGCCCCGCCCGCTCCAGCACGGCGATCGCCTGCGGGTCACCGGCGAGATCGGCGCGCATGGCGTGTTCGGCGGCCTCAGCGGGATCAACGCCGCGGGCCAAAAGGGCTCTGAACGCGCTGGCGTGTTTGCCTGAACGAACCGGCGCGGGCATGCGATCATACAGCGTCTGCCGTAGCAGCGGATGGGCAAACTCCGCCAATCCGTCATCCGTTGCGCGGACGACTCCGCTGGCGAAGAGGCCGTCCAGCGCTTCCTCGGCGTCACGGTTTGGCAGGCCCGCAAGCTCCGCCGCGAGCCCCGGGGGGAAAGTGGTTCCGAAGATGGCGGCGGCCTCGGCATAGCGGCGTTCTGACGCACTGCCACCGGCAAAGCGGGTCAGTAGCAAATCGGCCTCAAATGTCGCGGCGCCCTGGAGCGGGTTCAATACATCCTTGCCACGCACCATCTCCCGGGCGACCTGCTCGAGCAACAACGGGTTTCCGGACGTGAGGGATCGCGCTCGAATTACCTGGTCGGTTGGTACCGGGTCGCCCAGGCGTTCGGTCAGTAGCGCACCCGTAGCCGCCTCGCTCAGAGGAGTCAGACGCTCGAGACGGGCGTCACCGCTCGTTGCCAGGCGTTGCGCCATCTCGATAGCGTTCGGGGGCCATGGCCGCAGGGTCCCGATCATGGCGACGGGAAGCGCGCCGATTCGCTTGGCGAGGAAGGAAAGCAGTCCCAGCGAGTCGGGGTCCGCCCAGTGGAGGTCGTCGAGCAGCAGGAGCACCGGCTCGACGCTGCTTCGCTGAAGAAAGCGCAGCACGCCGTAGTACCGGGCGGCCCGAGCGTCGGATCCGAAGACGGCAGGACCTGTCTCGGGCTCGATCGCGCCCTGGCTGCCCAAGTCATCGAGGGCCTGGCTGAAGATGCCGAATGGCAGGGTGGCCTCCGTGGCGTCGCCGTGGCCTGCACCCACGGCGAACGCGGATCCGGCAAGCTGGCGAGCGCGATCGACCATCGTTGTCTTGCCCAGTCCGGCCTCAGCCACTAGAAAGAGCACGCCGCCCTCCCCGGCGCGAGCCTGATCCAATGCCGCGCCAATCGCCGCCGTGGCGCCTTCGCGCTCCCAAACCGGATGCCCCACTGCCCCTCCCCAGCCGCAATGCTACTCGCGGTAGCGGACGGTTACCCAGGTGCTAGCGGGAATTGCCCCAGTCCGGCGGCTTGAGGTCG
>JALYYE010000326.1 GCA_030946735.1 Candidatus Dormiibacterota bacterium | reverse complement strand
CCAGGCTGGTCGGTCGTCGGCGACCTCTCCGCGGGCACGCGGCAGGCGTTCGCGGGCTGGGCTTCCTTTGCCACTCGCCTCGCGATCGTCGCCGAGCCGTCCGCGGCCGGCCTGCTGACCGCGCGGCGGCTGCGTCGAATGGCAGAAATCATGCCAAACGTCGGTCTCGGACTGATTCTCAACAAGCTCGATGGCGCCGGCTCCCCGGACGTGATCGCCGCCGAGCTGAGGATGCCACTGTGGGGAGTCGTACCCTACGATGACGAGGTGGCCACGGCGGAGCGAGGCGGACTGGCGCCCATCGACACCGCCCCAAACTCGCCGGCCGTCCAGGCGATCGAGCGGTTCGTTCAGCGGATGGGGGAGCCCAGTCAATGAAGATCGGGATTGTAGGAAAGGGCGGCTCGGGCAAGACCACGACCGCCGGCATCATTGCCCGTCGCCTGGCGCACAGCAGCCACGCGGTCCTTGCCCTCGATTGTGACGCCAATCCCAACCTTGGCATCGCCCTCGGTCTTGGCGTCGACGAGACGGAGCGGCTGGCGGCCATCCGGCAGAGCCTGGATGAAGAAGAGGCGGAACATGCCCCGACGGTCTCCGAAATGCTCCAGCGCTTTGGCGCCGAGGGTCCCGATGCAATCCGTCTCGCTGTTGTCACGAAAATCGATACGCCGAATCCTGGGTGAACGTGATGTGGGGTTTCACCCGAGCAGTTGCTCGGTCAGCTCGATGGAGACGGCCAGCTCGTGGTAGCCGATTTTGAGGCAGGCCTCGGCACGCTCTCGCGGATGGACCCGGGCAACATCGACGTCCTGGTCGTCGTCGCCGAGCCCACCCAGAAGTCGATCCAGGTGGCCCGCCGCGCCCTCGCGCTGATCGGCGAGCGACAACTCGGCCGGGTAGTGCTGGTTGCCAACCGCGTCGCGAGCGAAACCGACCAGGAGATGATGCGTCAGGCGTTTCCCCAGACGGAACTTGTCGTTGTACCCGACGATCCCGCCGTGCGGGCGGCGGATATGGCGGGCCATGCACCATTCGACGTCGATCCCCAGCCCCCCGCCGTCCTCGCCCTCACCCGGCTCGCCGACTCGCTCGTTCCCTAGTCACACCCTCTTCGACCCGCTCACGGCAAGCTCGCCGCGCGCCTCTTCGAAGCTGACGCCCTGCTTCCAGTAGGCGTCGAATGCCGTCTTCAGCACGGTTGCCAGCGAGGGATGCTCCACCACCATCATGGTGAGCTCCATGGTGTTGGCGGCGATCGGGTCTTGCATCCCGAACATCACGATGGTCTCGTCGATGATGACCAGCTTCAGCGGAAGCTCACGAACGAAGCGTGCCTGCTCTCCCTGCTCGATGAAACGGCGCACGCCCTCCGCCACGGCCGGGTCATCGAACACGGAAAACTCGTAGATGCTTCGCGCCTCGTGGCTTCGAACAACGGCGAGGCCCTCGATGTTCTCCTGCGGGGGTTTGGCATAGGGCGGCTTGGTGAAGATCAGGATCTCGCGCTTGATCGACGACTGCAGCTCGTCGAAGCGGGCGGTGATCGCGCCGGGGTCGCGCAGGACCTCGATGTACTCGAGAGGGTCGGTTTGCTGGCGTCCGGCGACAAACGCCCCCATCAGCGCGCGAACGGTCGCCGCCGCTCCTTGCTCGAGGCTGTGCAGCTCCTCGCGGCGGGTAACCATGAGCAGCTCGAGCGCGAGTGATGGCTCAGTGGCGGCGTATTTCACGACGTTTCCCGGCCGCGCCGACGCCAGCCCCTTCTGGACCAGGCTGCCCAGCACGTCATAAATACGCTGGCGGGGGAGGGCGGCGACGCGCGCCACCTGGGCGGCGGTGAAGGAGTCGCGCCCCGTCAGCGCGATGTAGGCGCGCGCCTCGTAACTGGTCAGCCCCAGGCGGACGAGCTGGGCGACAGCGGCCGCTGATTCCACCCCCGGACACTATCGAACCACATGCCGTGGTGTCAAACGCCACTCAGGCCCTGGGGAGCAAATTCCCATTGACACCCCTGCCAGTGGTGTGTTACAACGCCGGGGAAAGCTACCACGTCCGGTGGTGGCAGGGCTGGAAGATCGTGCTGGGCGAGCCAGCGTTTGCGTTCGGGAGGGTGAATGAGCGGGGCACCCCTGAGGTCGTGGGCCACGAGGCTGGCGATTGCCGGGCTGGTTGCGCTGTTCCTGCCTCCCTTTGGGGGCGCCCGCCCGGTCGCCGCCGCCGCACCGCCACCGCCAACCTTCGGCAATCCGACCATCAGTGGCATCCAGGGATTCGGCTTCGAGCAGGACCTTCGCCTCGATACCCACGGCCGCCTTTACACCAGCGTCCCCGGCAGCCTCGGGTCCAACATCTCTTATGTCTGGCGCTCGCTCAACGGCGGCCAGAGTTTCAAGTGGATCCCGGCGGCCACCCAGCCGGCCGGCAAGCTGCCGATGTGCAATGGCGGCGGCGATACCGAGCTCGCCACCGACTCCGCCGACCGGCTCTATATCAACGACCTCGCGCTAACCAACTACGGGACCGCACGCTCGGAGGACCACGGCCGCACGCTGACCGCGCTTCCGACCTGCA
>JALYYE010000296.1 GCA_030946735.1 Candidatus Dormiibacterota bacterium | reverse complement strand
ACGAGCTGGCGGTCTTCTTCCGCGACGGGCGCGTCCAGGGCACGATCCAGCCCGGCCGGGTCACCCTCGATTCGTCGGAAATCCCCTTCCTCGGCATCCTGGTCGACGCCGCGAGCGGCGGGAACCTGTTTCGGACCGAGCTCTATTTCGTCTCCACGCGCGAGTTCCCCAACCTGCCCTTCGGCGGAGCGATCGACAACGTCGTCGATCCGCAGACCAACTTCGGTGTTGGCCTGCGCGTCTTCGGTGAGTACTCGCTGAAAGTCGTCGAGCCCCAGTCGCTGATCGTGAACCTGGTCGGCACCCAGAATCTCTCCACCAACGACGAGATCACCGACTGGATGCGTGAGCAGCTGCTCAAGACCTTGCGAACCGATGTCGTCGCGCACGTCGTCACCAACGGCTGGCCGCTGCTTGGCATCGCGGCCCACACCGACGAGATCGAATCCGAGACGATCGCCCAGGTCCAGCGCAACATCAACAGCTACGGTCTCCAGATCGTTCGGCTCGGGAATTTCACCATCACGCTCAAGCCCGAGGACGAGGAGAAGCTGAAGAACTTCCTCAAGGACGTCCAGTACACCAAGCTTGCCGGTGGCTTCCAGCAGTACGCGGCCGGCGCGGCGATGATCGGCGCCGGGCAAGGACTGGCGCAGGGGCCCGGCCAGGGCGGCGGCGTCAATCCCGCCTTCCTCGGCGTCGGCCTTGGCGTGGGCGGCCTGGTTGCCGGTCAGCTGGGTCAGACGGTGGCGGCCGGTGGCCAGATCCAGGTCCGCTGTCCCAACTGTCATGCCCTCAACGGCGAGAACGCCAAGTTCTGCAACAGCTGCGGCCAGGCGCTTTCCCCTGCGCCGGCACCAACCGGTGCGACAATGGCGTGCCCCAAGTGCGGCACCCAGAATGCGGCGAACGGCAAGTTCTGCACCAACTGTGGCCAATCACTCAAGGGTGGAGGCGCACCGGCATAATCGTGAGCTGGCGCCGTCGACTCGCCCTCGGCGCCCTGCTGGCGCTGGCGCTCGTGCTGATGAGCCCGTTACTGGCGTTCGCCCGGGGGGGCGGCGGCGGCCACTTCAGTGGTGGCGGCGGTGGCGGCTTCGGTGGGGGTGGCGGTAGTTTTGGCGGCGGCGGGTATAGCGGTTATGGCGGGGGCGGCGGACTCGGCGGAGCCGGGTGGCTGCTGCCGCTCTTCTTCTTCGGAGGAGGAGGGGGTGGACTCATCTTCTTCCTCTTCATCCTGTTTGCCCTTTGGGGGGCGTATCGCCGGATGAGCATCCGCAATCCCGTTCAGGCGTCGAACTGGGGTCCGGCCTATGCGCCCATGGCGCAGATGCGGTCGACCTTGGCCGAGGATATGGCCGCGCTCCAGGCCAAGGACCCCAACTTCAATCAGCAGATGTTCCTCGACCGGGCGCAGGCCGCCTTTTTCGCCCTACAGAAGGCCTGGATGGACCGCAACCTCGAGCCGGCCCGCGTCTACATGTCCGACGGCATCTACCATCGCTGGAAAAACCAGATCGACGCTATGATCGCGGCCCACAAAAAGAACATTCTCGACAACCTGGTCATCGGGGGGGTCCAGATCGTCAAGGTGCAGTCCGACCCGAACTTCGACTCCATCACCGTCCGCATCGATGCCAGCGCGGCGGACTACGAGGTGGACGAGACCAACGCCAACAAAGTCATCTTCGGCTCCCAGAAGGAGCAACCGTTCACGGAATACTGGACCTTCACGCGAAGCGGCGCTGCCCGGACCAAGGCGGGGGAGGCGGCTGAGGTCACCCAATGTCCGAATTGCGGCGCGCCACTGTCGATCAACGAGTCGGGTGTCTGCAGTTACTGCAAGGCGACCGTGACGAGCGGGCAGTTCGGTTGGGTCCTCGACAACATCACGCAAGCATCGGAGTGGCAAGGATGAACGAACAAGACGGACCACCCTCGGAAACCGCACCCGACCGAAGCGGCTGGTCGCAGCCGCCCGCGCCGCAGTCGCCCGGCCCGCCCGGAGCCTTCGTCAACCGTCCGGCAGCGCCTCCCGGCGCGCCGTTGCCGCCCGGTGCTGGCTCGCCCGTGCAGCCCGGGCCACCGCTGTCGGTCCAGGCACCCATCAAGGACACAACCATAAACATGACCGCGCTGCTGGTCGGTGTGGGCATCGTGATCGTGATCATCATCGTCCTGATCCTGCTGATCGCCGCCTTCGGCCATCGCTAGCTAAGCGTAGACTACTACACACAATTGTAGTAGTATGGAGGGCGATGGCCGCGCCGGACGAACCGGGTCTGCTGGCTGCCCTCGTTGGGCAGCGAGGCGATCTGTCGGGGGTGAGGGCGCTGCTGGCGGAAGGGGGCATCGTCGAGCGGCAGCCGGGCGACCTGCGTGCCTCGGCTCGGCGGCACGGCTTCCGGCCGGCCCAGGTGCGCCGCCTGTTCATGGTGCGCGAGCTCGCCCGCCGCTGGCACATCCCGGCCGACAGTGCGGCCCCGGCGGTCACGTCGCCGCGCGAGGCGCTGCTGCAGTTCCAGGAGCTCCGCAGCAGCCTCAAGGAGTGCTTCGCCGTCCTCTACCTGAATACCCGCAACCAGCCCCTGGGCTGCGAAAAGGTCGCCGTGGGTGGCCTTAACGTCGCCGCGCTTCAGCCGCGGGAAGTCTTCGGGCCCGCGTTGACGCTAGGCGCGGCGGCCGTCATCCTCGCCCACAACCACCCGTCGGGGGATCCCAGTCCGAGCCCGGAAGACCTGGCGGTCACGCGCCACCTGCAGGAAGCCGGACGGTTACTCGGAGTGGAAGTCCTTGACCATCTGGTGGTCTGCACCGAGCGCTTCCGCAGCCTGAGGGAGTCTGGCGCCCTCTGAGCCGGACCTGCTGCCGGAGGGAAACGACCCGAGCTCCGGCAGTAGGCTTGCTGACCTCACTATACGAAGCTGATAGTCGCGGTGTCAAATTATGGGGGTCAGGAGCAACAGGACCCGCAACCGGGCGTCCACGGGGGCCCCGGCTCTGAGAGAATAGGGGCGCTCGCCTGCCGGCGGGCGCGGCCCAGACGGGGCAGGAAAACCGACCACTGAGCGATGGTCGGTTTTCTGTTTTCAGCCGCGAAAAGCGGCTGAAACCGAGCTTCCCTCTGGCGCACCAGCGAGCGCCGGGATGTGTCCCAGCGATCTGAAGAACTAAACCCGATCGATCCGCGTCAGCAACCAACCGAACTTGCCGCTGATGACCGCGGCATCGCAATAAGTACAAATGCTGGTGATGTCGACGTTCACCGACGCACCGCAGTTGGGACATACCTGCGCGGTGATGGTGCCCGGCCGTCCCGTCCCCATGGTCGATGGGCGCTGAAAGATCCAGTCTTCTGTCCAGTCCCACGGTTGCGTATTACCGCGGATCAGATTCCCGCCGGCGTCGAGGTCGTAGTCGGCGGAATTGGCGTTGATGCGCACGGTGACCGTGTCGAAGCCGCTGTTGCTGTTCGCGCCGGCGACAACAGCACTGGTAAAGGTGAGCATGCTCAGCACGTTGCGCCATCCCCGTTCCCTGTAGAAAGCGATCTGGGCCTTTTGCTCCTCCCAGATCAGTGAGGCCATGACCCCCTGGCTGAGCGCCGGCTTGAGCGCGGTCCACGCCTCGAGGACCGCGAAGAACAGTCGCTGGACCTGCGCGAGGAACAAGTTCTCGTCGAAGGCCGGGTCGTGGGCTTGAATGGCGACGACGCCGTCGAGCTTACCCTCGACGCCGTCACTGTCGACGTTCGGTGCCCATGACCCGGACATCACCTGTCCATACCAGTGGCGGCTCGGACGATGCAGCGGGTCATTTTCGGGCGTGAGGTAGCCTCGGCGGGCAGCCGCCGCCTTACCCGCGGCGAGCCAGTCCGTCAGATCTTTAAACCGATCGACCAGGCCGATACCCAATGCGACGCTTTTCGCTCCCCCCGCTTGCGGGGGAGGCCATGGTGGGGTCGTCAGCTCGTCCGGAAGATCTCCGTAATCTGGCCGGTGCCGTAATCCCCGACCAGCAGGCCACCATCGGGCGCCTCGGTGATGGCCAGAGGATGTGAGAACCCGGTGGCAAAGTCGGTAACCTGACCGTGCTCGTTCGCACCGGACCCAGAGAGCACCACGCGCAGGACTCGGCGCCCGGTTGGACCGCCGACGTTGGCGCCCCATTCCGTGACGAAGGCGTTCTCCGCGTACTCCGCGCCAAACTCGGCGCCGTCGTTAAAGACGATACCGTCCGCCGACGAGTGCGGCGCGAAGACCGCAATCGGTGGGGCGACACCGGCGCAGTTGCCGTGCAGGCTGCCGTCCGGCCAGGCCGGCCAGCAGCGTGGCCAGCCCGCGTCCTCGGCCTCCGTGACGCGCAACAGGTGGTCGGCCGGCTGCGCGCCGAGGTT
>JALYYE010000292.1 GCA_030946735.1 Candidatus Dormiibacterota bacterium | reverse complement strand
CATGGGACGACTCGACAAGTCATCGGCCCGGGGCGCGCTTTGGACCGCGTGCCGTGCGGGTCGCGAATTACGTGAATCCCGACTGGCACCTTGACCTGCAGGTGGCGCCCTTCCAGGTTTTGAAGGTCGTGGACTACGGCGACGCCGTCTGTTATCCCGGCCTGGTTGACCAGGCACACGAGGCCATTCGCGCGCGTGTGTCAGAGGTCGCCTCACGCAAAATCGTGCCGGTCGTCATCGGCGGGGATCACTCGATAACCTACCCGTCCGCCACCGCAGTGGCCGACGCCTACGGCCGGGGCCGCCTCGGCATGGTGCACTTCGACGCCCACGCCGACACCGGCCAGGATGCCTGGGGCAACGTCGCCTCGCACGGCACCCCGATGCGTCGCCTGATCGAGTCCGGGGCCATCCCGGGACGGAACTTCGTCCAGATCGGGTTGCGTGGCTACTGGCCCGAGCGCGAGACATTTGAGTGGATGAAGGCCCAGGGCATGCGCTGGCACCTGATGGGTGAATTGCTCGACCGTGGCGTCGAAACCGTGATCGGGCAGGCCATCCAGGAGGCGCTGGACGGCCCGGAGTTCATCTACTTGTCCGTCGATATCGACGTCCTCGACCCCGGCTTCGCCCCCGACCGGGACGCCGGAGCCGGGCGGGATGCAGCCGGCCGACTTGTTACGGGCCATCCGCAACATCGGCCTGCGGACGAAATTGGTCGGAATGGACGTGGTCGAGGTCTCCCCGCCCTACGATCATGCGGAGATCACGGCTCAGAATGCGAATCGCTGCATACTAGAGGCGATTTCGGCGCTGGCCGCCAGGAAATCTCGAGGAGGGACGCCGTGAGCACTGTTGCCGAGCCGATCGCCACCGAGCGCGTCGTGGAACTGATCGCCAGGGAGGAGGAGCGCTTCCGCTCCAAGCGTCAACGGTCCGACGAGCTCTGGAAGCAGGCCAAGCAGTTCATCCCGCGCGGCGTGCCCTCATCCTTCCAGGACGCCGCGCCCCAGCCGGTCTTCGTCGACCACGGCAAAGGCAGCCGGGTGTGGGACGTCGATGGCAATGAATACGTCGACTTTCACAACGGCTTCGGCGTCATGGTCGTGGGACATGCCCACCCCTTGATCGTGAAGGCGATCAATGAGCGTGCCGCCAAAGGGACGCATTTCGCCCAGCCGGTGGCCGACGACGCCATCGTCGCCGAGGAACTGTCGCGCCGCTTCAAGCAGCCGCAGTGGCGCTTCACTAACAGCGGCACCGAATCGACGCTGGACGCCGTGCGCCTGGCGCGCGGTTTTACAGGCCGCGACCGGCTGATCAAGATCGAGGCCAGTTACCACGGCCATCACGATGCGCTGCTCGTCTCGGTCGAGCCCCCGCCGGATCTGATGGGCCCGGCCGACGCTCCCGTCTCAGTCTCCTACAGCGCCGGCACCCCGCAGGCGGTCGTCGACCTGGTCACGGTGGTCCCTTTCAACGACCTCGAGATCCTGGAGCGCAGGCTCAATGAGCACCGCGGCGAAGTGGCCGCCATCATCGTCGAGCCGGTGATGATGAACATCGGGATCGTGCTGCCCGACGAGGGCTACCTCGCGGGCGTGCTCGAGCTCGCCCGTCAGCATGGGGCGTTGCTCATCTTCGATGAGGTCAAGACGGGTGCGACCATCGCCGCCGGCGGCGCGACCGAGCGCTTCGGCGTGACGCCCGACCTGGTCGCGCTAGCGAAGGCGATCGGCGGCGGACTCCCCTGCGGCGCGGTCGGTGGCCGCGCCGACGTGATGGGGACCATCGACGCCCACAAAGTTGTCCAGATCGGCACCTTCAATGGCAACCCGCTGACCATCGCCGCCTCGAAGACGACCTTGACGTCTATCCTCACGCCCGCGGCGTACTCCCACTTCGATGCTCTGGCGGAGGCGCTCGAGGGCGGCCTGCGCAGGGTGATCAGCGATTACCAGCTGCCCTTCCATCCGATCACGTTGGCCGCGCGCGGCTGCATCACCTACCGGAAGGAGCGCGTCCGCAACTACCGTGACTACCTGACCATCGACAAGAAGTACGCCTATCTATCCTGGCTCTACCAGTGCAACCGCGGCGTGCTGATGGCGCCTGGCGCCGAGGAGAACTGGACGCTCTCGGTCCAGCACTCGGAGGACGACGTGCTGCGCTACGTCCGCAACTTCGAGCAGCTGGCCAAGGACCTGACGAGCTAGGCGACCGGGACCCGCGTCAGGTAATCGAAGATCAGCTGCGACCAGGACT
>JALYYE010000277.1 GCA_030946735.1 Candidatus Dormiibacterota bacterium | reverse complement strand
AAAGAACTCGAGCGCGCCACTGCGCGGGCGAAGGTGTCGCGAGAGGCCGCCCGCAGGATCAGCCGCGGCAGGTAATTCCTGTTAGGGCTGTGCGGCTGGTTTCGCTGGATGGCCGCTCTGCTGGCTCGCCGTCCCACGCGACTGCAAGTCCCGCTTGCTTCCCTTCCAGGCCTGGTCGACGTGGGACTGCGTCCGCCTGACGGCGGCCGCCGCCTCGATGTCACCGCCTGCCGCCAGTGATCCGGCCAGCTCCTTGAGGCTGGCATCGGCCCGCGTCGCGCGATCATCCATTACGCGGCTCAGGTCATCAACCGCGCGGGTGTCCAGTGTGCTCGCCGCGATCGACCGATTGAACTGCGCGACGGCGGTGTCGTACTGAGCCACGCCGCGAACGCCTTCCTCGACGCGGCCCGCTGCGAAGAGCCGTTCGGCCTCCGCCAGGCGAACGTCCGCGAATTGCAGCTCGAGGCGGGCGCGCGCGGCCGAGTCCAACGCCGTCGCCAGTTGCGCGCGTTCGACGCCGAGTTTGACCGCGTAAAGGGGATCGCCCGGGAGACTGTTGCTTGATGCTGCCGCAGCCGTGAATCCACCGACCAGCAGCGCGGCGGCGAGCGCGCCAGCATAGGCCACGCGGACGACCGGTCGGGGCAGAACGGCCAGCGGGTTCCAACGCCGCACCTGGCGGCGGTGGGCCGCGGCGGCGAGCATCCGGTTTCGAGCCCGCAGCCGGAAGGCCGGATCGGCGGCCGGCGCGTCCAGCGCGCCGAGATCGACCGACAGCCGGAGTAGCGCGATCAGTTCATCGCGCTCAGCCGGATACCGGCGCAACACTTCTTGAAGGTTGTGTTTGTCCTCCATCGCCGTAAGGCACTCCTGAAGCGGCCCCGTCAGATCACGCACGGCGGGCCTCCACCTGCTCGGTCTCGAGCAGCAAGCGATAGAGGCTGGCCAGCGCCCGGTGCTGCATCGAGTGAATGGCGCCGACCCGCCGCCGCATATGGCGCGCGATCTCCTCGACCGACAGGTTGTCGATGAATCGCATGGTGATGACCTGCTGCTGTTCGTGGGTTAGCCGCTGCAACGCGGCGAGCAGGCGCCGGCGATCGTCGGAGAGCAGGGCAAGCGCGGCCGGATCGGCGTGGGGCCGGACGTCGCGGACCTGGTCGGTAAGCTCCAGCGGCTCGCGCCCGGCGCGGCGATAGCGATCGACCAAGAGGTTGTGGGCGATTCGGTACAGCCACGAGGAAAATGCCACTCCACGTGGCCGGTAGCGCTGGATCGACTCGACCATCTTTAGAAACACCTGCTCCGTGAGGTCTTCGGCGTCGGCATGGTGGCGCACGCGGGTAAATAGATAGCGATAGATCCCATCGAAGTGCCGGTCGTAGAGCTCGGCCAGTGCCCCCGCGTCGAGGGCTTGTGCGCGGCGGATGAGGGCGTCATCAGACGTCTTCAAGTCGCCTACAGCATATAACGCATCCTCCCCCGAATTTGAACGGGTCCGTGAGCCTAACCTCTTATAATCACGTGCACCCGCGGTGGCTTTAGCTCAGTTGGTTAGAGCATCAGATTGTGGATCTGAGGGTCGAGGGTTCAAATCCCTCAAGCCACCCCAAAACTGAACTCAAACACTCAAAAGCGGGCCAGGGTATGCCGCGCTAGTTTAGGCTCGATCGCCGCGCAAGTAGCAAGCGCCCGTCCGCGGCCGGGTGCATTACGCGGTCGGATCAGGGCTAAGCGCCGCCTCGTCCTCCGTGTCGACCAACGGGGCGGCAATCTCGCGGATGGTGGGCATTGGCGACAGAAGCAAGGGTGCGGCAGAAAGGATTGCCCCCAGGCCGCCGACCCAAAGCGTCAAGCGGAGTCCCGCCACCGTGCCCAGTGCTCCGCCTAAGAAGGCGCCCACCGGGGCGGGAGCCATGATCAGGAATCGCATGCTTGCCGTCATCCGCCCCTGCAATCGCCGCGGCGTCATGCTTTGGCGGAGGCCGAGCTGGTTTACGTTCGAGGCGACGACGGAGAAGGCGCCAAGGAAGCCGCCGGCGACCAGCCAGGGGATTGGTGCCGATACGGGGGCGAGCGGGATGAGGAGAGTGCCGACCGGGGCGAACCCGACCGTGATCGTCCGACCCACGCCGAAGCGCCGGCCCAGCCAGCCGGCGGCCGCCGCACCGCTCACGCCCCCGAGTCCCATGGCAGCCAAAACCAGGCCGATCGTCGTCGGCGGCAGGTGCAGCACGCGCACGAAGTACACCAGCTCCACCGCCACGAACATCGATGAGAAGAAGCGAAGCAAGGAGATCGACGTGGCGAGCGGTAGCAAGATGCGGTGGTGGACGATGAAGGCAAGCCCCTCGCGGATCTGGCGAAGGAACGGCTCGACCGCCTGCGCCGTCGCGCGGGCCTCCTCTCGCCACCTGATGCGCCAGACCAGCAGGGCGGACACGCCGAAGGTGACGGCGTCAACGAGGATGGCGACCGGTGCCGAGGTGGCGCCGATGAGTAAGCCAGCCACGCCCGGCCCGGCCACGCCGGCGGCTTCCTCACTGATCCCGATCTTCGAGTTGGCCTCGATCAACCGATCGCGCTCAACCAGAGCTCGGGTTGCCGCCTGCTGGGCGACGCCCTGGAGAAGCATGAGGATTCCGGCGGCGAAGGCCACAATGTACAGCTGAGCCATCGACAGGTGTCCGATGAAGTACACGATCG
>JALYYE010000256.1 GCA_030946735.1 Candidatus Dormiibacterota bacterium | reverse complement strand
GGGCTGCGCCGCCAACCCGCTGCCGGCGGCGGTCGCCGCGCTGGCGGCCGCCCACCGCCGCGTCCATCGCATGCAGCGCGCCGATGCCCGCCACGCGGCCCTCGCGCTCGACGTGCTCCAGCAACGGACGGTAGAGGTCCTGTCCCTCGCGACCGGTCATCGTTTCGATATCGCCGACGACGACCAGCAACTGCTTGGCGCGCGAGATCGCGACGTTCAACCGCTGGGCCTTCTTCAAGAAGCCGATGCGCTCCGCTTCGTTGCTCCGCACCAGGCTGAGGATGACGACGTCCGCCTCCTCACCCTCGAAGGCATCGACCGTATCGACCGCCAGTCCGGGCAGCGCCACCATGCGCAACTCACGCCGGAGCTGTGTGACCTGGTCCTGGTACATGGCGATCACGGCGACTCGCAGCCGCTCGAGCCCGAGCCGCTGGAGGTGGCGGACCACCCGGCCGACCGCCTCGATCTCGGCGCGGTTCGAGATGCTTCCCGAGCCACCTTTCTTCTCCCGCCCGCGGATCGTCAGCCAGGTGAGGTTGCGGTTGAACGGCCAGGGCAGCGGTGAACGCAGCGCCGCCATCTCGGGTGAGTTGCGCAGCCGTCCGTCGTAGGAAGCCACCGACACGTAGCTGCCGATCGGGGCAGCCATCCGATATTGCTCATCGAGCATGACGAGGTTGGTCTCGGGCAGGACGACCCAGCTCAATTCGAAGAAGCTCGCGTCGCGGACAAGCGACTTGGCCTCCTCGTCCTCGACTGGGAAAGCCGCGGCGCTTTCGTCCAGCACCGGAGGCAGCTGGCGGTGGTCGCCGACGAGAAGCCAGCGCGGGGCCAGGCGCAACAACGGCAGGGTCTCGGTGAAGCGGACCTTGTTCGCTTCGTCCAGGATCAGCCAGTCGAACATCTCGGCTTCCTTGCAGGCGAGCGCGATGCGGTTCACGGTGCCGAATACCACATGGGCATTGCGCACCCGCGGGTCGTCGGCCTCGACGATGCTGGCGCGGAACTTCGGATCTACCTTCTCCGGCTCGGCGATGCGCACCATGCGCAGTGAGTCCAACCCTTGCAGACGCTCCTGCGCGTTATCGACGGCCGTGTTGGCATGCGATGTCATCAGGATCCGGACGCCGGGATCGCGGGCTACCAGCTGACGAACCGTCTCCACGATCGAGGTAGTCTTGCCGGTTCCCGGGGGCCCCTGCACCAGTTGCATGCTGCCGGGGAAAAGGTTGACAGCGCTTCGCACTGCCTGCTGCTGACTGGGGTTAAGGCGTTCGTCGAACGGCTGCAGATCGCCCGTACCGGGAGGCAGCACTTCGTCGGGGGCGATCAGGAGCGCCGCCACGCGACGCAAGCTGATGTCGGCTGCCGGAAAGCCATTCAGGGTTCGCTGCTGAACTTCGACGACGGCGGTGATTGGCTGTGGGCGAATCGTGCCGGGGCCGAGCTGGCCTTCCTCGCGCAGCTTGACCAGCCAGCGACGTCCTCCGCCCTCGCCACGCAGGAGGGTGCCTTCTCGATCCGCCCCGTGGTCGGTGCGAATCACGACGCGGTCGCCTTCCTTGAATCCGCCCCGACGGCTCAGGATGAGCATGGCCCCGGCGCTGCGGTCGCCGTTGGTCCCGCCGCAGACGGTGCATTTCGCGCCGGCCACCTGGAGGCTCTCGCACTTGCTGCAGACGACGCCCTCGGTCTCAACCTCGTAGGGGCGGGCGTCCTGCTCCGCCTGCCAGGCGAGCCATTGACGCTCATGGTTGGCGAAGGCCTGGCCGGCCAGGACCAGGGGCAACTGCGCCGCCTCTTCAAGCGCCGTCAGCTGGCGGCGGACCCAGTCCTCCTCCGGAACGTATGTCGCGGCTTCGGCGACGGCCTCAGCGACTTCCAGGGTAAGGACGTCGCCGGCATCCTTGGAGGGGTCGGGATCAGGCTGGACCCGCTCGACGACGAAGCCGACATCGCGTCCGGGTATCCCGAAGAGTTGGCCGGTGAGTCCGAATCGCTCGATGCTGGTCTCCGTCCGCTTCTGCAGGTTGAGCGTGTAGCGCACGGGCGCGTGCTTGATATCGACGTAGCCGTCACCCTCAGTGGCCTCGTTCAGCAAGCCCATTAGGGCCTCCTGGCCGAGGTGCGCAAGCAGGGTCTCGGCCTGGCTCTGCGGCGCGGCGCAGACGAGCAGCCGGACCGCGGTGATGTCAGGGGCCCGATGGGCGAACGGCGACCCCGCGACAACAGGCGGTAACCGTAAGGTCAATGGCGCTCCTTGTGGCGCATAAGATTGGGCCTGGCTTTCACAGGTGGGCCGACGGCTAGCCACCCCTTCGGCAGAGCGTCGGACAGGCGTGAGCGTTGCCTGTCTAACCCGGGCATCAGTATAACGCCAAACTCGCGCCTACGCCACCTGGCTGCTTGCACTAGGGTTAGAAGAGGTGGCAAGAAGGGCATCCCTGAGCAAGGGCGACCGGCGCGTGCAGCGCGCTCTTGAAGTGGCACCCGGGGCGCTCACCTGGACCATCTTGATCGCCCCGGTGGTGGCATCGTTCCTGTTCGCCCCGTATATCGCCGTGGCGATCTTCCTGATCGACATCTATTGGTTCATCCGGACCGCGACGGTCGTCATCGGCATCCGAAGCACCTATCGGAAGATGAAGACCGCCATGCGGGTGGATTGGTGGCGGCGCTGCCAAACGCTGACGGTCTCGCCGGCCAGGCTTGATCCCAAGCGGATCGTCCACGCTCTCCTGATCCCGACCTACACCGAGCCTTACCCGATCCTTCGCGAGACGGTGAGAGCGATCGCCGAGGCCGACTACCCGGCCGAGAACAAGGTGGTGGCCATCATCACCCGGGAAAGCGACCGGGCCGGTTGGGAGAACGTCGCCCGGCTCCAGCAGGAGTTCGGCGGGCGGTTGCGCGCCTTCCTGCATATCAAAGACCCCCTGCTGCCAGGCATCGTGGTCGGCAAGTCGGCCGCCATGGCCTACGGCGGCCCGGTTCTGCGCCGCGAGCTGGAGGCGATGGGCCTGGACCCGAAAGAGGTGATCATCACCGACCTCGACTCGGATTTCCGGGTTCACCGGCAGTACTTCGCTTACGTCACCTATCACTACGTCGAGGACCCAAGGAGGCTGGAGTGCTTGTTCCAGCCCATCCCGATGTTCCACAACAACCTCTGGCGGGTGCCGTTCGCGGTGCGCATCATGGCGAGTGCCTGCACCCAGTGGCAGATGTTCCTCTGTTCGCGCCCGGACCGGCTCGTTGCCTTCAGCAGCTACTCGATGTCGCTCGACCTCGTCATCAAGGCCGACTACTGGGACGACGACGTCATCCCCGAGGACTCTCGTTTCTACTGGAAGTCGTTTTTCGCGACCCAGGGGGGCCTCAAGATGGTCCCGGTCTTCCTCCCGATCTATGGCGACGCGCCGGAGGCCTCGGATCGAGGAATGCCCTGGGAGCGCGTCAAGACGCACGCCAACCAGTACAACCAGATCAAGCGGTGGGCCTGGGGCGTGAGCGACGTTCCCTACGCGACGGTTCGCCTGCTGCGCCACCCGGAGATCCCCCTCTGGCTGCGGGCTCGGCGCTACGGTTACATGATCTTCAACCACCTGACCTGGGCCACGCTGCCGCTCCTGCTGCTGTTTGGTGCCGCCTTGCCGCGGCTGCTCTCCGAGGACTGGAACCTGACCCTGGAGGCGGAGCGGCTGGGCCTGTACGCCTTTATCCTGATCAACATCGCCTTCCTCAATATCGCCGCCTTGATTCTCGTCGAGCGGCGTATCAACCCACCGATGCCCCGCAGTTGGGGTGTGCTCCACCAGATCTGGGCCTACGTGCAGCTCGGGCTCTATCCTCTCGTGGGCCTGTTGTTCAGCGTGCTGCCGGCTTTGGAGGCCCAGACCCGCCTGATGCTCGGCATGTACCTCGAATATCAGGTGACGGAGAAGGTTTCGGAGGGCACGGCGTAGCCCGGATCAAAGCCGCGGCCTGGTCATACCAGGCATCCATAGGCGTGGGGGCCGTTCTGGTTATCGCCGCCATCCTGCGGACCTTCCGCCTGGACACGTTTCCGCCCGGTCTCTACGCGGACGTCGCGGCCAATGGGATCGACGCGCTGGGCGTGCCTGGGCACGGCCTGCAGGTCATCTACCCACGCGGCAGCGGCAACGGCATCGAGGGCATGATCTCCTGGCTCGACGCCATCAGTGTCGGACTCGTGGGAAACCAGCCGATTGCCCTCTACCTCACCACGGTCGTCATCGGATTGCTGACGCTTCCCATCCACTACCTGCTGGCCAGCCGCCTCTTTGGGCGCCGCGTGGGGCTGATCAGCACGGCGCTGCTGGCAGTGTCCTTCTGGGCCGTCCACTACAGCCGGCTCGGTTACCGCACCGCGCTGGTCCCGCTCCTTCTCGACCTGGCGTTCCTCTCGATTTGGTGGGCGGCGCGGCGAAGCGGTGCCTGGCGCTGGGCGCTGGCCGGGGTGGCGACCGGCGTCGGCACCTACACCTACACCAGCTACCGGCTGGTGGTCCTCGTGGTCGGGGGCCTAATCCTCCTGCGCCTCCTGGCCCGGCGGACGGTGCCGGGAAGCCCATCGTCCTGGGCGACCTACCTCCTCGCCGCGGCGGTGGTGGCGACGCCGCTCGCCATCGCCACGTTGCAGAACCCGGACATCCTCAATCGGGACATCGGCGTCTCCGTCTTCAGGGCGGGACCGGTAGCTGAGCTGCCCGGCCGGCTCCTCGATCACACCGTGCGCACGATCGCGGCCTTCAACCTCTGGGGTGATCCCGAACGCCAGTACAACGTCCCGCACTTGCCGCTGTTCGATCCATTGGTGGGCCTGGCATTCCTTGCCGGGATCGTCGTCGCCATCAAGCGCTGGCGCGAGAGTCGTTACGCCCTGCTGCTGCTCTGGCTCGGGGTCTTCACTATGGTCGTCGCGCTCTCCGATCGAACGCCGCACATGCTTCGCGGCAGCGGGCTGATCCCGGCGGCCTACCTGCTCGCCGCGGTGGGCCTGGATGCGGTGCTCCAGAAGCTCAGGCCTCGACGCGCTGCCCTGGCCGCCGCGGCGGTCTGCGCGATCAGCCTCGCCTGGACGGCGGCGTTCTACTTTGCCGTCTATCCAACCGTGCCCGGCCTGTATCTCGAGTTCATGGGCGACAAGGTCGACGTGGGGCGGTTCATGAATGCCACGCAATGGAACGGTCGCCACGTCTACGTCGCCATCACCTTCACCAACCGCGGCACGGTCACGCCGGATACCTTTCGCGCCATCCCCATTCGATACGTGACCGCGGGACACGTCGATTGGACCTTTCTCGACTACCGGCAGGCGGGAGATCTGCCTGGCGATGTGCCCATCGCCGTGGTATTCGACGCCAGGGACCGCCTCGTGCTCGACCGCCTGGCGGAACGTTTCCCTGATGGGGGGGTCGCATACGTCCTACCCCTGTCGCAGCGTCCCGCCGCCGTCTTCCTCCATGGCGATGCCGGCGCGTTCCATCCCGCGGCCAGCCAGCTCTACTCGAACTGGTAGCCGTCAGCGCAACCCGACGGCTTCCTGGACGCGCTCTAGGGTTGCGTTCGCGATCGGCGCCAGGCGGTTGGCCGCGCTGCGCAGCTGCCGCATCAAGGCCGCGTCGTCGGACCGAATCTCGCGATAGCGCTGCTGGATCGGCGTCAGCACCTCGACCACGGAGTCGGCTACGGCGCTTTTGAGCACGCTGTACGGCTTACCCGCGAACTCCTTCTCGACGGCGGGCCAATCCAGCTGACGGATGGTCCGGTAGATCTCGAGGAGATTGGTCACTCCGGGGCCGGCTGGGAATCGCACCTCGGGTTGGGCGTCGGTCTGCGCGCGGGCCAGCTTCTTGCGGATCAGCTCGGGCGGATCGAGCATGAAGATGGCGTGGCCAGGCGTGTCGGCGGCCAGGCTCTTGCTCATCTTCTTTTCCGGGTTGTCCAGTCCCTTGATCTCGGCGCCGGCTTTCTGGATGAGCGCCTCGGGGATGACGAGGATGTCGCCGTACCGCTGGTTGATCCGCTGCCCGATGTCACGCGTGTACTCGATGTGTTGCCGCTGGTCTTCGCCAACCGGAACGTACTTCGCGTCGTAGAGCATGATGTCCGCGGCCATGAGCGACGGGTAGGTTAGAACGCCTGCGCCGATCCGTTCGCGCCCCTGCCGCGCCACGCGATCCTTGAACTGCGTCATACGCTCGAGCCAGCCGATCGGCGTAAAGGTTTCGAAGATCCAGGCCAGCTCCGCATGCGCGGGCACGTGCGACTGGATGAACATCGCCTGGTCGGGTTTGATGCCGCTGGCCAGGTAGATCGCGGCCAGGTCGAGGGTGTTTTCTCTGAGAGCGGCGGGGTCCTGCGGCAACGTAATCGCGTGCAAATCGACGATGCAAAAGATGTTGTCGTACTTGTCCTGGTCGCGAACCCAGTTGCGGATCGCGCCCAGGTAGTTGCCGATGTGGAGGCCACCACTTGGCTGGATCCCACTGAACACGCGTGGCTTTCCCGGTGGCTGCATCCACGAATGTTAAGGAACGCCGTCGCCTGCCGCGTTCGCTACAGCAACTGAACGGTGTAGATAAAGTCCGCCGTGACTGTGTTACCGGCTACGACCGCGACGGTGGTGGGCCCGGAGAATCCCTGCCTGGCCGGTACGCCCTCCGCCGGCCTGACGCTGTAGGTTCCGGGCTTGAGATCGATCCGGTAGGAGCCCGACGTATCCGTTGTGATCGTGGACACGCTCGACGTGTTGATCAACTGGAATGTCAGCTTCGCGCCCGCCATCGGGCGCGTCGGGCAGCCGGTCTGCTCCGGCCGGTAGGCACCCCCACACGCGCGGATCTGCACGTGGCCGGTTACCGTCCCTGTGCCGGGACCCAGGAACGAGGCGCCCCCGGCGCATGCGCAGAGCGTCAGGGCGAGCAGGCAGGCGATGAGGGCGCGGGAAAACATCCTCTCTATTAGACGGGGCGGACGGCCCGAAGGTTCCGCTTCGAGTTCGTTGCGAATTGCGGGCCGAACTCAACTAGAATCCGCGCCGTGACCGAGCGGCTCGCGTCAACCACCCTGCGCAACAGCGTGCTGGTGGTAGGGGCACGGGCCGTCGCCAAGCTGGCGGTGTTTGTCGTGATCGTGCTGCTCTGGCGCCACCTGGGCGCAGACAACTATGGGCGGTTCGCCACCACGATCGTCTACGTCACGCTCGTCGGGATCGCGGCCGACCTCGGGTTGCAGACGGTGTTCATTCGCGACGTCTCAAAAGACCGCACCGTCCTGGCGCGCTACCTCGCGAATCTGCTCAGCGCCCGCCTGCTCCTCTCGCTACTGGGGTTCGTCATCCTCGCGCTAGCGCTGCGCCTGCTCAGTCCGACGCTGTTTCCCTACACCCTAGCCGCCTTCGTGCTTCTGCTGACCACCAGTTACTCGAGCCTGCTGCGTGCCGTCTTCTACATCCGCGGTCGCCTCGGCTACGAGGCGATCGCCATCGTCGCCGAATCGCTCGTCCTGCTGGCGTTGACTCTGGTGGCCATCCAGCGGCAGGCAAGCTGGGATGCCTTCCTCTGGGTCTACTCGGCCAGCTATCTCTTTACCTGCCTCTTCGCCTTTGGCGTGATTCGGTGGGGCTGGCAGGAGCGCGTCGCCATCCGCCTCGAGCCGGTCTTCGTGCGGCGGCTGCTCGCCGCCGGGCTGCCCCTCGCGCTGGCCTTCACCATCACGACCATCTACGCCCAGCTCGACATCGTTCTCCTGCAGCTCTTCAGGAACTTCCAGGTGGTCGGCTGGTACTCGGCGGCGAACAAGTACATCGACGCGGTCGCCTGGGTGCCGCAGTCCGCGATGGGCGCGGTCTTCCCAGCGCTGTCGTTACTCGCGGCCAGTGATAGACGCCGGCTGGTGTTCGCCTATGAGAAGTCGTACAAGATGCTCGCCATCCTGGGGCTGCCGCTCGCGGTCGGCATCGGCGTGACGGCCGACTCCATCGTGCATGTCACGCGCGGCTTCGAACAGTCGATCCCGGCACTTCGCATCCTCGCCCCATCGGTCGTGCTTCTGTTCGTCAACAACGCTTTCATCTACACGCTGACCGCCATCAACCGCCAG
>JALYYE010000221.1 GCA_030946735.1 Candidatus Dormiibacterota bacterium | reverse complement strand
CCTTCGGCGAGGGACGCCTCGAGGGCGTGCGGCTTCGCCATCGCGTCAGCGGCACGATCGAGGCGGCCCGGACACGGGCCTTGTTCGTCATGATGGGCGCCGACCCGAACACGGAATGGTTGAAGGGATCGATGGTGCGCGACGAAGAGGGCTATCTCGTGACGGGAGATGAGCTCTTGCGCAACGGTCGTTTGCCCGAGGGCTGGATGACCGACCGCGCCCCCCTGATGCTGGAAACGAGCGTGCCGCGCGTGTTCGCCGCCGGCGATGTCCGCCGAGGCGCAGTCAGGCGGGTGACATCCGCCATCCTTGAGGGGCAGCTCGCGATCGCGCTGGCGCGGCAGGTACGGCGCGAAGGGATCGCGGCCAGCCACAGCGGAATGAGGTAGAACCCCAGGCCGCCGAACTCCCATAATGGTGCCGTAACGGCCCGGTCACAAGCCCGCACCGCTTTGCAGCAGTCAGGTCTGCAACCTTCTTCGTATCGATCAGGACGTACGGTAGCGACGGTGCTTTTCAAGATGCGGTGTGGTCGTGGCCACCGGAGCAGTGCCCAATCGCTGGTCGAGTTTTCGCTCGTGGCACCGGTGTTGGTCGTCATGCTCTTTCTCATGATCGATTTCGGGCGGCTTGTCTACACCTTTGGCGCCATCTCGTGGGCCACTCGCGAGGGAGCGAGGCTGATCTCTCTGGCACCCCAGCAGACCACGGACTGTGCCGTCCTGCAACGGGTAGAGTCTGTCGGGCGAGGGTTCCCGCTCACTCCGGACCCCAACTCGCTGGTGGGGAACACAGACCCGAACAACCCAGGGCCACCGCTGGCGCCCACGACCAATGACCTGATCCCCCCCGGCGCGGGCTACATCTATGTATGGCCTGCCGTGGCTACGAGAGTTCCCCAGGACACCTGGTGCAATGGAAACCCACGCAAAGTTTCGCAGACGGCCCGCGACGTGTCGGTGCAGGTCAAGTACAAGTGGCAACCGCTGATGCCCGTGATTGCAAGCGTCGTCCCATCGTTCACTATCACGACGATCAGCGTCGTCCACACGGAGTATTGACATGACTTTTACTTACGGTCCGCTGGCGATACACCACAGGCGATCGCGCGGCCAGACGCTGGTGATCTTCGCGCTCATGTCCCTGACACTTTTCGGCTTTGCCGGGCTGGCGTTGGACGCCGGCCACATCTACCTGATGTACCGCCTGGCTCAAAACGCCACCGACTCGGCGGCGCTCGCCGGTGGCAAGCGGTTGAGCGCGGCGATACGCTCGACGCAGCCGAGCGGGTTGAGTGACCCGATCGTCGTTGCTGTCCACGACTACGCGCAGGCCAACGGCTTTCTCACCAACCCCGCCGGTGGCTGCGGCACTACGAACGCCGGCACGCCAAGGCTTGGCTTGACCCAGTTCAGCGCCACCTGGGTCGACACCGGAACCTGCGCGGCAGGCTTCACCACCCGAGTCACCGCCACGTCGCCGCCCCCGGTATTGACGGCCAACTGCTCCAACGTGCCCTACAACTGCATGCAGGTCACCATCACGCAGGTCGTCCCGAACTTCCTGATGGGGGTGCTCGGTATCCCGACGACCTCAGTCACGACCTCGGCGACCGTCCTTGCCCTGCCACCCGGCAACGTCGCCAGCATGCCCGCGCCCATCGCCCTCTACCTCTATCAGCCCGACAACACGGGCCTCCTTCCCGGCACCTGCGCGGTCGGATACACACAGTGCTTCATGCCGACGGTCGCGCCCCAGCGCAGCCAGCTGAGCTGTTCGGCGCTGCTCGGCAGCTGTCCCACCTTCTGGTCCCGGCCCGGTTCGAGCCCACTGATCTCGGGGATCGACGGGCATATCATCCCGACCGGCGACACGGTGAGCCTGGAGTCCAACGGCAGCATGGTGCTCCAGGATCCAACGACCTTTTGCGACCCGTACGGTGGGGCTTGCGCCTCCGGGACGGTCACCGGGCTGCGTGGCTTCGCGCTACAAACCGGAAAGTCGCTCTACTGCAGCGCTCCCCCTGCCCAGGCGCCCATCGCCTGCACTCCGGTCGGACCCGGGGCGGCGCCGTTGAATGCCAACTTCGGTGGCGAAATAGGATTTAGCCCCTCTCCAAACTGGCAGCCGCTGATCACCGCGCCCACGGTTTACTGTGGAAGCCTTGTTCTCGATGGTGACACCGTAGCCAATAGTGGGGGCAGCGGCAGCTGCAATCCTCCCGTGACCGACCCATATCTGATTCTCCCGGGAGTCTACGGCTCGATCGTGATCAACCACGGCCTGTACAACTTTGGCCCGGGCGTCTTCAGGATCACGGGCACCGCGCTCCAGAACAGCGCGCCGGCCGGCCAGAAGGCCAACGGCATCGACCTCAGCGGTGAGACCGCAGCCGACTGGGACCTGTGCCCGTCCGGCTCTTGCCCTGGATGGAATCCGCCAGTCGGCCTCTGGATCGGCCACGGGAACACGCCCTCCGTGCCGGGCGCCGCAGGCAGCGGCGAAAGCTGCGGCGACGGCGGCTCGGCACCGCCCACCACAGGCGGCGGCGACCAGACGTGGGTCAAGGGGTCAGGCGTCACCTTCCAGTTTGCCGGACCCTCGTCGGGCGGCTTCGTGTCCACCAATGAAGTCACCTCCATCAGCCTCTCGGCACCGGGGCTCGGCACGCAGCCGGCGACCGGAGGGGTCCCGATCCTGTTCGACCTCGAGAACAGCACCTTCATCCACCTGGACGGAGCCACTGTCGGTGGCGGCGGCGGCGATGACGGCGGCGACGGGGCAGGCAACGTCAACAACCAGTTCGCCGGCATCATCTACCAGACTTTTACCGCCAACGGTGGGGGAGTGGAGATCAACTCTGGGCTCGGCGGGACGGGCGCGGCGCTGCGGGGCCAGATCCTCGCGTACACCTACACGGCGTTTGGAATCCCCGGCGCGGCCGTGAACTTCACCGCCGGATTCGGCGTGGGCAGCGGCCCTCCGCCCACATCCACCGGCGGATTCAACGAGACGGAGATCTATGCGACGCCGGCCGCGACGCTGACCGCCCCAGTGCCGGCGAAGGCGGGATTCGAAACGCTGACCTGGCACTACAACGATGAATGGAAGATGGATGCCTACACCACCTACGTGAAGATCAACAACACCACGCCGGTGTACTTCTCACAGGGCATCTGGAACCCAGCCCCCGGAGCGGGTGTGCCGCTGCCGCCCTCCGGCAACACCCCGGGCGAAACCGCTCCCGCGTATCCGACCATCGCCCAGGACCCGGGCAACAAGTACACGCATACCTTCACCAGCAACAACTCCTCCGACTGGACCATGAAGTACAGCGACGGCTCGACCCTCGAGCTGAACGGCGGCTGGGTCTGGGGACACGAGAATGCGATCCCCGGCGCACTGGGCAACGGCGTCGTGACGGGCAAGTACACCTTCCCAATCCCACCCGGGCTGCAATCGACGATCACCATCTTCATGAGTGACGGCGACCGCTGCGGCGACTGGGTCACGGTCACGGTGACCCTGAACAACGTCGGCACGTTCAACCCGGGCCTGCAGACTGTCGGTACGGTGACCCTGGAGCAATGATGAGGACCAGGCAGAGGCGAACGGGCGGTCAAGCGCTGACCGAGTTCGCGATCATCATGCCGGTTCTCGTTCTGCTTATGCTGGGCGCCACGGACCTTGGCCGCGCGTTCTACATCAACATCGAGGTCTCGGGCGCGGCCAGGTCCGGGATGCGCCAAGGTGTGATCAACGGCAACACGGATGTCGGGAATTCGACGCGGAGCGAACCCAACTCGGCGATTGCGAACAATACCACCACCTGGGGAGACACCGGCCCCGGTGGTGCCAACGATTGCAACCCGACCGTGCCAGGTCACCTGTGTGGCGATCCAACTGGGTGCCGGCCTCCCGTCTTCAACACCCCCGGTCGTGTGATCTGTTTCGCGGTGCGCACCTGCAGCCTGACAAACGGCAACATCGCATGCCCACTGGCCGGCTGGCAGACGCGACCCGCACAGGGGTCGGACGGCACCGGCAGCAACCAGGTTCTCGACGTACGGGTGGTGTACAAGTTCGCCCCTGCCACGCCCGTGATCGCGAACTTTACCCCCGATGGCCGAGCCTTCTACCTGGTGACTGACGAGTACGGCCTCGAGCAGTATTAGCCACGTCGCCTGAAACCATTCTCGTGGCGACACGGAACACGTCCGCCTGGAATGACGCCAAGTGCCTCGGGATTTCGGAGGCGCCGTAGCGCGACGCCCACCCCGGTTTGCCCCGCAGCTGATGCGGACATGCAGCGAAGCATCGGCTGCGCCGATGCCTTGAACATAAGCTCCGGCTGGTGGAGCGGTGTCTCGAGCACGCGATCGGAGCGGACCATGAAGTGGAGTTGGCCGAGCCAGGCTTCTTCGGACGCCGGCGGCAGCGGTGCGCCGGTGAAGACTTCGGGCTTTTGGCCAGGGGGGACGGGCAATGACACCAGGAACTTCTGGCCGCAAGCGAGGAAAACTCGCCAGAGGTGGGGCGCTTCCTCGACCTCGAACCATTCCAGCTTTCCCCATTCGGAGGGCGCCTGCTTACCGAGCCGGGTCCTTGGTCGGAGGTCGACCAGGCGCTGAAAGGCATTCAAAAATTCGGCGCTGGCTTGCGTTTCCTAGGACTCCCGATAGTAGGTCACGAAGCCGCCCTCCGCATTCAGCGCGGCGACCGCCTCGGCCATCTGTTCCAAGGGAGGCGCCGTTCCATTGATGTGGATGTCCCCCGAAGGCCGACCTTCAGGACGAGGTTGCGCACATCGGGCCCATCGTAAACCGGTTGGGCACGGATTGGCGGGTCATCATCTCCGTAGCCCGTAGAATTGTCGGGGCAGCTGATGGCGTACCAGACCCTTTACCTCAAGTACCGGTCACAGAAGTTTGGCGACCTGGTCGGGCAGGATGCGATTGCCCAGACTCTTCGGAATGCCGTCGAGCAGGGACGCGTGGCGCACGCCTATCTGTTCTGTGGGGTCCGGGGCACGGGCAAGACGTCGACTGCCCGGATCCTGGCGAAGGCGATCAACTGTTTGGACCGGCGCGGCGCGGAACCGTGCGGCGTCTGCGCGAACTGCGTCGAAATTGGATCCGGCGCGGCTGTGGACCTGATCGAGATCGACGCGGCCTCGAACCGGGGCATCGACGAGATCCGGGATTTGCGCGAGCGGGTCAAGTATCTGCCGGCGACGTTGAAGGTCAAGGTGTACATCATCGACGAGGCCCACATGCTGACCACGGAGGCCTTCAACGCCCTCCTGAAGACGCTCGAGGAGCCGCCGGCGCATGTGGTCTTCGTGCTGGCGACGACCGAGCCGCA
>JALYYE010000210.1 GCA_030946735.1 Candidatus Dormiibacterota bacterium | reverse complement strand
GGCGACACTGTCGTAGAGCGGGCCCACCATCGCCAGGACGCGCGCGTCTGCGGCGAGGAGCTGGACATTCGTCGCGCCTTTGGCCGGGTCATGGATGCCGTGGCTGACATCGTCGTAGGTGACCGCCTGCAGATCGAAACACGCGTCCGGGTGGCGCGACGCGCCGCACACCCGGCCGGCCTGCTTGATGGCGAGGTCGATGGCGTTCTTCGCCGGCAGTCCATCCGGGGCATCGTCGCCGCTGAGCGGCAGGTCCACCCCCAGTTTGATCACGCCCATCGAGTGCGCTTGCGTGCTCGCGCCGACCGTGCAGCCGGCGAGACCGAAGGCAACGATGAGCAGCCAGGTAAGCGCGCCGTGGTTCACGGACGGCCTGCCGTCGTCGATTGGCTAGATCCCCAGGTAGGCGCGCTGGACGTCGGGACTTTCGACCAGGGCCTTGGCGGTGCCTTCTTTGACGATTTTGCCTGTCTCGAGCACGTAGCCACGGTTGGCGACTTGCAGCGCCTTCGCCGCGTTCTGCTCGATCAGGAGAATGGTCGTGCCCTGCTTGTTGATCTCCTCGATGACCTGGAAGATGGTGTCGACCAAAATGGGGGCGAGTCCGAGCGACGGCTCATCGAGAAGGAGAAGCTTAGGACGCGACATCATGGCACGGCCGATCGCGAGCATCTGCTGCTCTCCGCCGGAAAGCGTTCCAGCAATCTGGTTGCGACGCTCCGCGAGGCGTGGAAAGAGCCTGAAGACCCCCTCCTCGTCGCTGCGAATGGTGGGCGCGTCCTTGCGTGTATACGCGCCCAGGAACAGGTTGTCGCGGACAGACATTCGCGCGAAGACGCGCCGCCCTTCGGGCGCATGCCCGATGCCCCTGCGGACCACCCGATCAGGGGCCAGGCCGGCAATGTTGACGCCGCGCAAGCGGACCTGTCCCTTTGCCGGCCGGACCAGGCCGGAGATGGTTCGCAGCGTGGTCGTCTTGCCGGCTCCGTTGCTGCCAATCAGGGTGACGATCTCTCCCTCGTCGACACTCAGCGAGACGCCGCGGAGCGCCTGCACGCGTCCGTAATAAGTGTCGACAGCATCGACTTCGAGCAGCGCCATTGTCAGGCGCTTTTGCCCAGGTAGGCTTCGATAACGCGCGGGTTGGTGCGCACCTCCTGCGGTTTGCCCTCGGCAATCCGCTCGCCGTGGTCGAGGACGAAGATCCGCTCCGAGATGCCCATCACGACTTTCATGTCGTGTTCGATCAGGAGGATCGTGATGCCTTGCCCGCGAACCCGCTCGACGAGCTCCATCAACTCGCCCTTTTCCTGCGGGTTGGCGCCGGCGGCTGGCTCGTCGAGCAGGAGCAGCCGCGGATTCCCGGCCAGCGCCCGGGCGATCTCCAGCCGCCGCTGATGGCCGTACGGCAGGTTCCGGGCGTAGTTGTGGGCTTGCTGTTCGATACCCACGAACTTGAGCAGCTCCATGGCGCGGGAATGGACATCCCGTTCTTCGCGGCGTGCCTTTGGCGTTTTGAAGAGTGAGTCCCAGAGCTTGGCGTGCATGTGATGGTGCTCGCCGACCTTGACGTTGTCGACGGCGGACATGTAGGCAAACAAGCGGATCTGCTGGAAGGTGCGGCCGATCCCGCGGCCGGCGATCTGGTACGGCTTGAGGCCCGTCACCTCCCTTCTCTCGAAAGCGATCGTGCCCGCGGTCGGTTTGTAGATGCCGGTGATGGTGTTGAAGAGCGTCGTCTTTCCCGCTCCGTTGGGGCCGATGAGGGCAAAGATCTCTCCGCGAGCAATCTCGAAGCTCACGTCGTTGACGGCCATCAGGCCGCCGAATTGCTTGGTGACGTGGGTGAGCTGGAGGATCGCCTCAGGGGGGGCCGTCGCGCTCACGATTTGTCCTCGCGGAGGTCGAAGACCGTCTCTTCCGCGGTGCCCTTCTCCAATTCCTGTTCACGTATTCGACTCGGGAACAGGCCCTGGGGACGGAGGACCATGGTTACGACCAGGATCAAGCCGAAGATCAAGTAGTTGAGACGCTGCACCTCGTCGCGCAAACCGACCCAGTCCCCGTGACTCTGGTTGAGACCGCTGAGGCCGACGAGGTTCGCCAGGGCCTGGGCCCAGTCCGGCAGGTTGGTCAGGACAAAGAACTGCGTGATGTAGACCAGGAGGGCGCCAAGGATGACGCCGGGAATGTTTCCCATGCCGCCCAGCACCACCATGATGAGAATGGTGACCGAGAGGAGGAATTGGAAATTGTCCGAGCTGACCAGGCTCAGCTTGGCGCCGTAGTAGCAACCGGCCAAACCCGCAAAGGATGCGCCGATGGCGAAGGCGAGCAGCTTGACCGCGACGGTGTTGACGCCGGTCGCCGCCGCGGCCACTTCATCCTCGCGCACCGCCATCCAGGCGCGGCCCATCCGCGAGTTGTAGAGGTTGGTCGCCAGCAGGACGGTGCCGACGAGCAGCACGAGCATGAGCAGGTAGAAGTCCATCGGGTACCCGATGGGATCACTGAAATCAAAGTTCTTCACAAAAGTGATCGGCGCGCCGACCCAGGGTCCGGTGACGAAGAAGGGAAGCTTCGGCGGATCGATGGCGGCGATGCCATTGACGCCGCCGGTCCAGTTGCCGATCGGCGACCCCGCCCCGAGGTACTGCACCATCCTCGGCACGATCTCCCCGAACCCGAGCGTGACGATGGCCAGGTAGTCGCCGCGAAGACGCAGGGTCGGCGCGCCGAGAATGACCCCAAACGAGGCGGCCACGAACACGCCCACCAGGAGCATGACCCAGAAGGGAATGTGGAACTCGTGGTGTAGCGGGCTTCCAAGAAGTTGGCCGGAGGCGAACATGCCGTAGGTGTAGGCGCCGATCGCGAAGAACGCGGCATAGCCCAGGTCGAGCAACCCGGCGAACCCCACGACGACGTTGAGGCCGATCGCGAGCAGGACGAAGACGCCGGCGTCGGCGGCGGTGCTGACCCAATGGTTGCCCGATCCACCAGTGGCGACGTCGGCGATGCTGGGGAAGAGCAGCGCGAGGATGACGAGCAGGGTGTAGATGGTTCGATTCCGGTCCTTGAACATACCGGTTGCCCAGCGCATGGGCGTGTCGGTCGCGAGCACGCGACGGCTCATTTCTCGGGCACCTGCATCCCGAGGAGGCCCGTCGGCCGGAAGACGAGGACCAGGATGAGGATGGCGAAGATCCAGACATCCGAGAGGGCGGCCTCGAAATAAGAGTTGGAGAACACCTGCACCAGGCCGATGAAGAGCCCGCCGAGGGCCGCCCCCTGCAGGTTGCCGATGCCGCCGAAGACCGCCGCCGTGAAGGCGTAGAGGCCGGTTCGGAATCCCAGGTCGAAGCGCACGTTGTTGAAATACAGCCCAAAGATGATGCCGCCGGCGGCCGCCAGGACCGCACCGATGAAAAACGTGGCCGAGATCGTCCGGTTGATGTCGATCCCCATCAGCTGAGCCGCTTCCCGATCCTGGGCGGTCGCCCGCATCGCCTTACCGAGCTTTGATCCGTTGACGAAGAGGGTCAGCAAGATCACGAGAATGATGGCGGCGAAGATCACGACGAGGTCCTTGACTCCAAGGGACGCTCCGATGATCGAAATCCGGGTCCCGGGAAGCAGGTCCGGGTAGTGAATATTCGATGCGCCCCTCCAGAGGTACATGATGCCCTCGAGGATGAACGAGACCCCGACCGCCGTGATCAGGGGCGCGAGCCGGGGTGCGTTTCGCAGCGGTCGGTAGGCCACCCGTTCGATGACGACGTTCACCCCGCCGTTAACCGCCATGGCGATCACGGCGATCACGATCAGTAGCAGCCACACGCCCGGCCCGCTGGCCTGGCCCTCGGCCAACCCGAACAACCCGATCAGGGGGAGGGAGACGAAGGCGCCGAGCGCAAAGATGTCGCCGTGGGCAAAATTGATCAGCTCGATGATGCCGTAGACCATGGTGTAGCCGAGGGCGATCAGGGCGTAGATGGCGCCGTTGGCAATTCCGTAGATCAGGATCTGGAGGAAGAGGGGAAAATTGTTGGCCGCCTTGGGGCCGACGAGAACGGCGAGAATGAGAACGATCGCGGCCACAAAGAGCCAGCTGCCAAGGGTTCCGCTCAGGGCCGCCCGTGTGCTCTTCAGGCTTGCGACCAGTTCCCTACCCTCCCGACGGAAAAGGAAGGGGGCGATGCGCACCCCTTCCCTTCATTCTCCGCTAGCTAGAGACCGTTCGTGTAGTCGACCTTCGACGTGTAGTACCAACCGTAACTTCCCTGTGTCGTCAGGGGCGCCACGGATCCACCTGTCGCCTTCGCTTCGTAGATCGAGATGATTTTCGCGGTGGTGTCCCCATTGGCGTCGAATTTCGTGTGGCCGAGGACGCCAGTGTAGTCCACCTTGGTCATCTGGGCGAGGACCTGGTCACGGCTTGGCATGTTGCCGCCGTTGGCCTGGATCGCGAGGTGGATCGCCTGGATCAGGATCTTGGTGCA
>JALYYE010000202.1 GCA_030946735.1 Candidatus Dormiibacterota bacterium | reverse complement strand
CCACGCTTGGCATTGATCGCCGTCCGCAGGAAGTTCGACATCGTGATCCCCGGGACGACGACGGGGTACTGCAGGGCGAGGAACATGCCGAGCTTGGCCCGTCCCTCGGGCTGCATGGTGAGGATGTCCTTGCCTTTGAACAGGACCTGGCCGCCAAGGACCTTGTAGTTAGGGTGGCCCATGAGGGTGTAGGACAGGGTGCTCTTGCCCGAGCCGTTAGGGCCCATCACGGCGTGCACCTCGCCCTTGTTGAGTGTCAGCGAGACGCCCTTGAGGATCTCGCGACCCTCGACACTGACCCGAAGGTCCTTGATCTCGAAATCAGCCATTGCCCCTCTCAGTTTACCCGCGGATTCCGTGTTCGAAGCCAATTCAGTCCTCCTCCTCGTGCGAATCCGGGTTGAGCGCGACCCGGAGCGTGTTGACGGAGAGCGTCGCGCACTTCATCCGGGCCGGGCTGATCGGGATGCCGAGCTCATCGAGCAGGGCCCGGGTGGGGAAGCTCTTCAGCTCCTGCACCGGCTTGCCGACGATCATGTCGGTGAGCATCGACGCGGACGCCTGACTGATGGCGCAACCACGGCCGCGGAAACGAACGTCCCCGACCCGGCCGTCGTCCAGCTTGAGGTAGAGGGTGATGACGTCGCCGCAGAGGGGGTTGTCGCCTTCCTGGGTGATGTCGGCGTCCGTGATCTCCCCGAAGTGATGGGGGTTCTTGTAATGCTCCAGGATCTGCTCGCGATAGAGGTCGTCCATGTCTTTAGGCGAACACCTTTTGCGCCTTCTGAATTCCGTTGACCAGCTGGTCCACCTCGTCGGCGCGGTTATAGATGTAGAAGCTGGCGCGCGTGGTGGCGGGCACGCCCAGGCGGTCCATCAGCGGCTGGGTGCAATGGTGACCGGCGCGGACCGCGATCCCCTCCCGGTCGACCAGGGTCGCCAGGTCGTGGGGGTGGATGTTGGGCAACGTGAAGGAAACGGCGCCACCGTGGAGCTCAGGGTCGCGCGGTCCGTAGAGCGTGATCCCGGGGATATCCTGCAGCCGCTCCATCGCGTAGTCGACGATGGTCCGCTCGTGGGCGCGGACGGCGTCCATCCCCAAACCGCTGAGATAGTCGATGGCGGCGCCTAGCCCGATGCCCTCAGCCACGCTGGGGGTGCCCGCCTCGAATTTCCAGGGCAGGTCGTTCCAGCTGGCCTCGTTGAGCTTGACCCGCTTGATCATGTCCCCGCCGCCGAGGAAGGGGGGCATGGCTTCGAGCAGCACCCGGCGGGCCCAGAGCACGCCGACCCCGGTTGGGCCGCACATCTTGTGGCCGCTGAAGGCATAGAAGTCCACGCCCAGGTCGCGGACGTCGACCGGCATGTGCGGGACAGCTTGGGCTCCATCGATCAGGACCAGCGCGCCCGCCCGGTGAGCCGCCTCGGCGATCGCCTTGATCGGATTGATCGTGCCCAACGTGTTCGACTGGTGGGTGATCGCCAGCAAGCGGACGCCCTCGAGCTTCCGCTCGAGGTCATCGAGCTGAAGCAAACCCTCGTCGTCGATACAGAGGAACTCGAGCGTGGCACCGACCTCCTGCGCGAGCAGCTGCCAGGGGACGAGGTTGCTGTGGTGCTCCATCTCGGTGAGCAGGATCCGGTCGCCGGCGCGAACGTTCGCGCGGCCCCAGCTGTAGCGGACGAGGTTGATCGCCTCGGTGGTGTTGCGGGTGAAGATCACTTCCTTGGGCGAGGCGGCATTGATAAAGCTCGCCACCCGTTGCCGCGCCGACTCGTAGGCCGCGGTGGCCTCCTCGCTGAGGGCATATACGCCGCGATGCGGATTGGCGTTGTAGCGCCGGTAGTAGTCGTCCATCGAGTCGATGACCACCGCCGGTTTTTGGGAGGTGGCGGCGCTGTCCAGGTAGACCAGCGGGCGCCCATGCACCAGCCGGGCGAGGATGGGAAAGTCGTCGCGAACCTTCTCGACGTTCAGCGTCTTTGCCTCGATCATGCCGGCTGGGCCTCCTTCATGAGGTCGGCCACTGTCACCGATTCCAGGGTCGAGGTGATCGTGCCCTGCAGGCGTTCCCAGAAGGCGTGCGCGGAGCAGGGCGTGTCCGCGTGGGTGCATTCACCGGGGCCACCGCCCTCCGCCAGGCAGCTGACCGGGGCCAGCGACCCCTCGAGATTGCGAACGATGTCGGCCATCGAGATGGTGGCGGGCCGGCGAGCGAGCGCATAGCCGCCCTTGACGCCCATCCGGCTGGTCACCAGTCCGGCGCGGCGGAGCTGACCGGCGATCTGCTCCAGGTACGACGGCGGCAGCCCCTCCAGCTCGGCGAGCTCCGCCAGGGGAACCGGGCCGTCGCCGTAGCTGCGCCCCAGGCGCACCATGACGCGGATCCCGTATTCGGATCGAGTTGAGAATCTCATAGATCTCCGACTGGAGTAGTCGGACATC
>JALYYE010000195.1 GCA_030946735.1 Candidatus Dormiibacterota bacterium | reverse complement strand
CAGGCGGACTCGGCCATCCTGCCGGTCGCCGGTAACCTCGATCTCCGGAGCCCCTGCGCTGAACTTGACGGCGTTCTGCAGCAGGTTGTCGACGGCGGTGGCGAGCCGCTCGGGGTCGCCGAGGATGCTTAGCGGTGCGGCCGCCAGCTGGACACTGACCGTCCCCTGCTTCAGCGCCACCTGCGGCCGAACCCTCTCCACGGCATCGGTCACGACCGTTCGCAGGTCCAGTTCCGTCATTTGCTGGGGCACCGCCCCGTCCTCGAGGCGGGCGAGGAGGAGCATTCGCTCGACCTGGCTGCGCATCTCGCTCGATTTGTTCATGAGGGTGCGGATCGCGTGTTGTGCCGCCGGCGGCATCGGGCCGAGGGATCCCTCCTCGAGCAACGAGGCGTAGCCGCGGATCACCGTCAGCGGCGTCCGGAGCTCGTGCGAGGCAATTTGCATGAACTCGCGTCGCGCACGTTCCAGCTCGACCAGGGCTTCGGCGCGGCTTCGTTCGCGCTCGAGGGCCTGGCGCGTGTCGATGGCGATGGCCGCCTGCGCCGCCACGAGTTGGAGCCGGCGGAGCTGTTCCGGCCGCAGCCAGCGCGGCCGCCGCCAGTGCAGACCCGCGAAACCGACGAACCGCCGGCCGGCCCGCATTGGAAGGAAGACGCTCGCCTTGACCCCGGCGAGCCGGGTCCCCCGACGCGCCCAGTCGGGGAGCCTGGTGTCGCTCTCCGGATCGGCTACATATACCGTCACCCGGGGATCCGCCAGCCAGGCCACCTGCTCGGCGGTCAACGCCCCACCCATCGGCGCCTCGCCGGGCGGCCACTGGCGGCCGCCGGTCGCGCCGACGTGGTAACGCCCGTCGGGCTGCAGCAGTCGAAGCGTGGCGAAGTCCGCCTGGCTCAGGTCGACAAAGCCCTGCACGATCCGATTGTCGACTTCCGTGTCGCTCAGTCCGGCCTCGATCGGCTGAAGTGCCTCGATCGTCGCCAGGGCTTTGATCGTCTGCTCCGCCTCGCCGTACTGCTCAGCGTTGGCGAGCGCGAGCGCGGTCTGTGCCGCAATCGATTCCATCAGGCGCAGGTCTTCGTCACTCAACGATCGCGCTCCCTGCCGAGCCAGCGACAGCACGCCGAACAGCCGGTCGCCCGTCACCATGGGAACGCTGATGATGCTTTCCGGGATGCGCGCTGTGCCGGCCGGGTAGACCACGCGCGAATCGACGCTGGCGTCCGGAACGAGGAACGAACGCCGCGATTGGGCGGCGATGCCGGTGACCCCCTCGCCCAGCGAAAGCTTCACGGAGTGCCAGTCGCGGCGTTCGTATGGCTCGGCCCGCGCTACCGACTTGACGAGGACCAGTCTTTCGGACGACTCATCCCAACGATACAGCCGGAAGTGCTGGTAATCGATGACTTGGAGCGTCGCCTCGGCCACCGTGTTGAGGACCTCCTCGGCGTCGAGGCTCTGGGTGATGCGTGGCGAGACATCCTGCAGGAGGTCTTTGCGCCGCTGCAGCAGCAACTGTTGGCGCCGGCTCACGTGGACGAACTGGATGACCGCGGCGGCAGCCAGCAGACCCGTGATCATACGGACGAGCTCGCCGACGTTGGCAATGCCAAATTGCCATTGCGGCTCGACGAAGAAGTAGTCGGCGACCAGGGCGACGGCCGCGGTCGCCGCGATAGCGGGGCCGCGTCCCAGGATCCAGCCGATAACGCCGAGGAGCAGGACGAAAATCAGGAAGAAGGTGTCAACCCGCTTCAGCCCCAACACCCAAGCGAGCCCGCCGAGCGCGAGCGCCACGGCGCCCACGGCGGCGAAGCCGGCTGCGTAGGGGAGGACTCGACGGATCACGCGCTCCCACCATAGGGAATCCAGTGACAAGAAGCCACCTGGCCGCCGAGCACCAGCTTGACGAACGGTCGCGCGGCCCCGTAGGCTGGACAACTTCTTGTCACAAAACCCATCCAGGGAGGTATCAGCATGAGGATAGCATGCGTTCTCGACGTTGACTACGAAGACTCGGAGTTCAAGGAGCCCTACGACGCCTACCGCAAGGCAGGCCACCAGGTCAGCATCGTCGGTCTGACCGCGGGCAAAGAGCTCAAGGGAAAGAAAGGCCAGGTGACGACGAAGGCGGAGGCCGGTATCGAGCAGGTCCGCCCGGAACAGTTCGACGCCCTGCTCATCGCCGGCGGCTACTCGCCCGACCACCTTCGGGCTGACCCGCGGATGGTGGTATTCACGAAAACCTTCTTCGACACGGAGAAGCCGGTGTTCGCCATCTGCCACGGCCCGCAACTGCTGATCACGGCGCGGGTGGTGAAGGGCCGCAAGCTGACGGCCTGGAAGACCATCCAGGACGACCTCTCGCAAGTCGGCGCCAATGCCGTTGACCAGGAGGTTGTCGTCGAGAGGAACCTCGTCACGTCGCGGCAGCCGAGCGACCTCCCGGCCTTCATCCGGGAGTCGTTGAAGCTGCTGGAGAAGGTCCCGGTCGGGTCGCGCTAACGCGCAAACGCAAGATGCCGGTGCCGATGCGCCGGCATCTTTGTATTTAATGGCGGGGGATGCGGGCAGGCTGGTCAACGAAACAGATCCTGCAGGCCGTCGCACCCATCGCCATTGCCGTCTTCGTCTTCGGCGCCTCCTTCGGCGTTCTTGCCGTCGCCGCCCACCTGCCCGGCTGGTCTGTCGTGCTGATGTCGGGGCTCGTCTTTGCCGGCTCGGCCCAATTCGCGGCCCTCGGCGTCATTGCCGCGGGCGGCAGTGTCCTGACGGCCATCTTCGCCGGCGCACTTCTCAACCTTCGTTTCATCGCAACCGGGATCGCCGTGGCGCGATCGCTGCCGGGAGGGCGACTTTTGCGTTCCGTGCTGGCCCAACTATCGATCGACGAAAGCTATGCCATGTCGGTCCGCGCCGGGGCACCCGGACGGCCCGATGGACGGACCTTGCTGCTGACGGGCGTGTGCCTCTACGTCGTGTGGATCGCCGGCACGCTGATCGGTGTGCTGTTCGGACCGGTTTTGGGAGACCCCAAGCGGTTCGGGCTCGATGCGGCGTTTCCCGCCGGCTTCGTGGCGTTGCTCTGGC
>JALYYE010000177.1 GCA_030946735.1 Candidatus Dormiibacterota bacterium | reverse complement strand
TGCTGCTGATCTCCGGCGTCTATTACCCGATCACGGTTCTGCCCGCGCCCCTGCGCCTGGGCGGCCTCCTCTCGCCCCTGACCTACACGCTGGACGGGGTTCGGGAGTCGCTGCTCCACGGGCTCTCGCTGGCCGGCGCGCTACCCGACATCGGCATCTTGCTGCTGATGGGCGTCATCCTGGTACCGGCGTCCGTTTTCTTTTTCCGGCGTGCGGAGATCCGGGCCAAGCGGCTGGGGCTGCTGAAGAGGAGCGGCTAAATGGCTGAACGCTCAGTAAATAAAGCCCAGGACGCCACGCATCGAGGTTACCCTCCGGTAGTCGACGCGGTTCCAGCCGCCGCCCAGCACGCCCCACCAATTCATCTCGGACACCACGAATGAGCCGTCGGGATTGACCGACTCGACATATCCGACGTGGCCTTGCGGCGACGTGCCACTGTAGCCCATGACCATGACCGCGCCGGGGCGCGGCGTCGCTCCCTCGGCGGCGCCGAAGGCGCGGGCGGTCCACCACCACTCCGCGGCGTTCCCGCGCCATGGAATGTAGCGCTTATGCGCGACGTACCAGGTGCAGTAGCCATAGCTAAAACCGTTACCCGTGCCCGATGGCGGACCCGCAGGCGAGGACGGAACCCCAGCGGATGACGGCACGCTTGCGGGCGTCCGGGCCATGAACCGGGCAGCCACTTGTTGCTTCGGGGTGGCAGTCGGTTCCGGCGCACCGAGGACGTAGATGACGGCGGCGGTGGCGGCATGGGCCTGGCGCGGCCTGGGCTCGTCCAGGTGTTCGATCGGACGGGTCATCGGGACAATGGCAGCGGCTGCGGTTGCGGTGATCGGGCGTTGCGGCGCGGACGCGAGCGCGCCGAAGCTGAATACGAAGATCGCTCCTCCACCGACAGTTAGACGCAAGGTCACACCAACGGTGCGATTTACGGTCCAACCTCCTTCCCTCAGTTGGATCAGACGCGCCGCCTACGCTTGGCCGTAGGGGACGCGGAGTAATGCGAGGGAGTCGGACCGTTACGTAACTAGCCGTGGTCAACCCTACTACAAAGGGTCCATACCTTGTCAAGCGGGCCGGGAAATCACGCGGCTTAGAATCAACGCCATGCTGAGCCGGATCGACCATGTCGGGATCGCCGTCCGCGATCTCGACGAGGCGATTCGGATCTACGAGCGCCGGTTGGGATTGCGGTCGACGGGACGGGAGCGCCTGGAGCGCGAGGGCATCGAGATCGCCATGATCCCGATCGGAGAGAGCCGGATCGAGTTGATCATGCCGCTGAACCGGGAGTCCAAGGTGGACAAGTTCCTCCAGGACCGCGGCGAAGCCGTCCACCACGTTGCCTACGCAACCGATGATGTCCGGGCTTCGCTCGAGCAGGCGGGTGCCGCGGGGGCGCAGCTGCTCGATCAGGTGGCGCGGCTTGGCGCGCACGGCACCCGGATCGGCTTCGTCCATCCCAAGAGCGTTTGCGGTGTTCTAACCGAGTTCGTGGAAGCGGATGGCCAGTCCGGCGCCTAAGTCCGCCGCCGACCTTCCGCCCGAGCCTTCCACCGACAGCGGCCTGCCGCTAAAGCCCGTCTACCAGGCGGCCGACGCGGGGCCCGAGGCACCGCCTCCCGGCCAGTACCCGTTTACGCGGGGCATCTACCCCGAGATGTACCGTCGCCGGCCCTGGACGATCCGGCAGTATGCCGGCTTCGGGAGCGCGGCCGAAACCAACCGCCGATTCCGTTACCTGCTGGAGCAAGGCCAGACCGGACTTTCGGTCGCCTTCGACCTGCCAACGCAGATCGGCCACGACGCCGACGCGCCGATGGCTTGGGGCGAGGTCGGTAAGGTCGGTGTCTCGATCTCCTCCCTCAAAGACATGGAAACGCTGCTCGCCGGGATCCCGCTGGACCAGGTCAGCACCTCGATGACGATCAACGCGCCCGCCGCCATCTTGCTCCTGCTCTACGAGCTCATCGCCGAGCAGCAGGGTGTGTCGGGCGGCCGGCTGAACGGAACGGTGCAGAACGATATCCTCAAGGAGTACGCGGCGCGCGGCACCTACGTCTTCCCGCCGCGCCCGTCGATGCGGCTGACGACCGACCTCTTCGCCTACTGCGCAGAGAGGCTCCCCAATTGGAATACCATCTCGATCTCCGGCTACCACCTGCGCGAAGCGGGCGCCACGGCGGTGCAGGAGCTGGGATTCACCATGGCCCACGCCGTCGCCTACGTCGACGCCGCGCGGGCCGCGGGGCTGGCGGTCGCGGACTTTGCGCCACGCCTCTCCTTCTTCTTTGCCGTTTTTTCGGACTTCTTCGAAGAAGTGGCGAAGTTCCGGGCCGCCCGCCGGCTGTGGGCGCGCCTGGTGAAGGAGCGCTATGGGGTCAGCGAGCCGCGGGCGCAGACGCTTCGCTTCCACACCCAAACGGGTGGCAGCACGCTGACGGCGCAGCAGCCGCACAACAACGTGGTCCGGGTGGCGCTGCAGGCAATGAGCGCGGTGCTCGGCGGGACCCAGAGTCTCCACGCCAACTCGTTCGATGAGGCGCTCGGGCTCCCCTCGGAAATGGCAGCCACCCTCTCCGTGCGAACGCAGCAGATCATCGCCAACGAGACCAATGTCGCGAGCGTGGCGGATCCGATGGGCGGTAGCTACCTGGTGGAAGCTCTCACCGCCGAGTTGGAGGCGGGCGCAAGCGCGCTCATCGCCGAAGTCGACCGGCGCGGCGGTGCTATCGCGGCGATCGAGACCGGATACACGCAGGACGCCATCCAGGAGAGCGCCTATCAGTTTCAGCAGGCGGTTGAAAGCGGGCGGCGCGTCGTGGTCGGGGTCAACCGCTTCCGGGGTGACGACGAGGCCGTCGAGATCGTCAAGATCAGCCCTCACCACGAGCGCGAGCAGGTCGAGGCGCTGCAGCGACTGCGGGCGGAGCGCGATCGCCGCCGGGTTGAAACCTCGCTTCAGGCGGTGCGCCGCGCGGCCGAAGGGACAGAGAATCTGCTGCCGCCGATGCGGGAGGCGTTGCGGGCCTATGCCACCATAGGAGAGGTGTGCGGAGTGTTGCGCGACGTCTTCGGTGAGTACCGGCCGGGGTCGCGCAGCTAGATCATGGCCACCCGGGCAGCCAAGGACGCCACACCCTCACCGTCCGAACGCCAGATCAACATCCTGCGCAAGCGGAAATACGACGCCATGCACCGGGGCGGTGACCCGGATGAGAAGCAGCACGGCAAAGGGAAGCTGACCGCCCGCGAGCGAATCGAGCTGCTCGTCGATCCGGGATCGTTCACCGAGCTCGATGCCTTCGCCGTCCATCGCACCGAAGCGTTCGGGATGGGGGACAAGAAGATCGCCGGCGACGGCGTCGTGACCGGCTACGGGGCGGTCGACGGCCGGGAGCTGTTTATCTTCTCGCACGACGCCAGCGTGTTCGGCGGCTCGCTGGGCGAGGTGTTCGCCGAAAAGGTCTGCAAAGTCATGGACCTCGCCGTCCGCGCGGGCAGGCCTTGCGTGGGCATCAACGACTCTGGCGGCGCGCGCATCCAGGAAGGGGTCGTCAGCCTGGCCGGTTACGCCGACATCTTCCTTAGGAATGTCCAGTCGTCGGGTGTGGTGCCGCAGATCTCCGTGATCGCGGGACCCTGCACCGGGGGCGCCGTCTACTCGCCGGCCATCACCGATTTCGTCTTCATGGTCGAGCACCTCGGCTATATGTTCATCACCGGACCGGAAGTGGTCCGGGTGACGACGGGTGAGCAGGTGGGTTTCGAGGAGCTCGGCGGCGCCGAGGTCCACAACCTCAAGAGCGGCGTCGCGCACTTCCTCGACGACTCCGAGACCGAGGCCTTCAGCAGCGTGCGCCGCCTTCTCTCCTACCTGCCCGGGAGCAGTCGGGAGCGACCGCCCGCGATCATGGCCGCGGATGACCCGCAGCGGCGGGACCGGATGCTGCAATCGCTCATCCCGGAAAACCCGAACCAGCCCTACGACATGAAGGCGGCGATCGGGGCGGTGGTGGACCAGGGCAGCTTCATGGAAGTGCAGGCGCACTTCGCCCAGAACCTCGTCGTCGGCTTTGCCCGCCTGGACGGCGAGGTAGTCGGCATCGTCGGCAACCAGCCGCGCATCCTGGCTGGTGCGCTCGACATCAATGCCTCCGTTAAAGGCGCGCGGTTCGTTCGCTTCTGCGACGCCTTCAACATCCCGCTCGTCACCTTCGTCGACGTGCCCGGCTTTCTCCCCGGCACAGCCCAGGAGTACAACGGCATCATCCGCCATGGCGCCAAGCTGCTCTACGCCTTTGCCGAGGCGACCGTGCCGAAGCTCACCGTCATCACACGCAAAGCCTACGGGGGCGCCTACGACGTCATGTCGTCGAAGCACATTGGCGGCGATTTCAACTACGCGTGGCCGGCGGCGGAGATCGCCGTCATGGGTCCGCAGGCCGCCGTCAACATCATCTTCAAGCGAGAGATCGCCGCGGCCAAGGATCCAGCGAAGAAGGCGGAGCAGCTGGTCGACGACTACAAGGAAAAGTTCGCCAACCCCTACGTCGCGGCGGAGCGCGGTTTCTTGGACGACGTCATCGAGCCCCAGGACACCCGTCCCACGCTGATCCGGTCGCTGCACCTGCTCAAGGACAAGCAGGTCGAGCGGCCGCATCGCCGTCACGGAAACATTCCTCTATGAAGTTTCTCGAGTACCAGGTCAAAGAGCGCTTTCGGGCGGCCGGGTTTCCGGTGCCCGACGGGCGGCTGGCGCGCACCCCCGACGAGGCGGCGCTCGCCGCCGGGGCACTCGGTCCGATTGCGGTCAAGGCCCAGGTCCCAGTCGGTGGACGCGGCAAGGCCGGAGGCATCAAGCTCGCCGCGACCGCCGCCGACGCCAAGCGTGTCGCCGGGGAGATCCTCGGCATGACGATCAACGGCTACATCGTCAAGGAGGTCCTTTGCGAGACCGCGCAGGAGATCACCCGCGAGCTCTACCTCGGGCTCACCCTGGACCGTGACGCCCGCAAACCGGTCCTGATGCTCAGCGCCCAGGGGGGGATGGAGATCGAAGAGGTGGCGGAGAAACATCCCGAGGCGATCGCCAAGCTCCATCCGGATCCCTGGCGCGGGCCTCTGGCTTTCCAGGTGCGCGACCTCATCTTTCGGGCGGGCCTGGGTCCGCTGCAAGCCCAGCTGACGCCGCTGGTGGTGAAGCTCTATGCGCTGGCCCGAGCCAACGACGCGCTCACGATCGAAATCAACCCGCTGGCGCTCACGCGCGATGGTGGGCTGGTGGCTGCGGACGGGAAGCTCGAGATCGACGAGAACGCGATGTTCCGCCACAAGGACCTGCACGGGGCCGATGATTCGGAAGAGGATCCGCTCGAAGCCGAGGCCAGGCGCCGCAAGCTGACTTACGTCCGCCTCGACGGCTCTGTCGGCGTGATCGGCAACGGCGCCGGGCTGGTGATGAACACGCTCGACCTGGTGCAGCGCGAGGGCGGCCGCGCCGCCAACTTCCTCGACATCGGTGGTGGCGCGAAGGCCGAGGTGGTGCACAGCGCGCTCGAGTTGCTGGCGAGCGATCCTAATGTCAAGGGAATCCTCATCAACATCTTCGGCGGCATCACCCGCGGCGACGAGGTGGCGCACGGCATCATCGACGCCACTCGGGACCTCCGCCTGACTCTGCCCCTGGTGGTGCGGATGACCGGTACGCGAGAAGAGGAGGGACGGCGGCTCCTGCAGGAGGCCGGCATCACGCCGGAGGCGACCGCGACGGCCGCCGCCCGGAGGATCGTGGAGCTGGCGAGCGGCGCGACCCGATGAGCATCCTTCTCACGGGGGAGAGCCGCGTCATGGTGCAGGGTCTGACCGGACGGGAAGGCAGCTTTCACACCGAGCAGATGAAGGCCTACGGGACCAGCGTGGTGGCCGGCGTAAGCCCGGGCAAGGGCGGGACCACACACCTTGGCATCCCCGTCTTTGACACGGTGGCCGACGCGAAGCGTGAGACGGGGGCCGACGTCAGTGGCATCTTCGTGCCGGCTCCCTTCGCGGGCGACGCCATCATGGAGGCCGCCGCCGCCGGCATCGGGCTCATCGTCTGCATCACTGAGGGCATTCCGCTCTACGACATGGTTCGCGCGCGCGCCTTCGTAGTCGATGCCGGGGTCAAGCTGATCGGGCCGAACTGCCCGGGACTGGCGACTGCGGGCGAGGCCAAGGTGGGCATCATCCCCAACCACATCACGACACCGGGATCCGTGGGCATCGTGTCACGCAGCGGTACCTTGACCTACGAGGTCATCCAGGGATTGAGCCAGGCGGGCGTGGGGCAGACCACGTCGGTCGGGATTGGCGGCGATCCAATCCTTGGACTGTCGTTCAGCGAGGTGCTGGCGCTCTTCAAAGAGGATCCGGCCACCCGCGTCGTGGTCATGATCGGAGAGATCGGCGGCAGCGACGAGGAGACCGCCGCCGAACAGGTGATCGGCCGGGGATTCGGAAAGCCGGTGATCGGCTTCATCAGCGGGCGCACCGCTCCGCCGGGAAAACGGATGGGCCACGCCGGCGCCATCATCTCGGGGAACACCGGCACCGCCGCGTCGAAGCTGCAGGCCCTGAAGCGGGCCGGTGCGCAGGTGTGCGACACCATCGAGGAGGTGGTGGCGGCCGCCGGGGCCGCCCTGGGCCAACCGTCACACGCCGCGCATCGCTAAGCCAGCGGCGAGAACGGCGAGCTAGGCTCCAGCCGGCGCCCCGCCCGCGGCGGCGCCGCTTTCGCCGGTTGCGGCGAGCCGGCCTCGTCCTGTTGCTCGTCGTCGTCGTCCTGACGATCGTGGCGTACCTGCCCCCCGGTAGCCTCACCGCCAATGTGCCGCCAGCGCGCTATAGCGCATCGTCGATGAGCTGGCTGCGGACCAACAACGGACAGATCGTCGATAGTTCCGGGCGCAAGGTGCTGCTCCGCGGTTTCAACAACGATGCGCTGGTCTCGTATCCCCACGATCCCCCCGCGCCACTGGACGAGATGGACGCGACATTGATACAGCAGGCTGGGTTCGACGTCGTCCGCCTGGGCATCGACTGGTCGCAGCTCGAACCGGAACGCGGCCGGATCAACCAGGGCTATCTTGACCGGGTCGCCTCCGCCGTCTCGATTTTGAACCGGCACGGCCTCTACGTCATTCTCGACATGCACTTTCGCCTTGGCTGGAGTCCGCGCTTCGGATTCTCCGGCGCACCGGCATGGGCGACCATCGGTCTTCCCAACTGGAACCCCTTGCACTACTCCTGGAGTCCTGCGCTCTCGCCGGCCGCTTTCACCTCGGACACGTACTTCTGGATGTCGTCCGACTGGAAGAAGGACTTGTACATCACCTGGCAGGCGGTGGCGGCCCGCTTCAAGGACAACGCCGGGGTGGCCGGTTACGACATCTTCAACGAGGCGCATCCGCTGCCGATCCCGCCCCGCATCTTCGAAAAGTACTACCTCTGGCCGATGTTCAAGGAGGCCATCGAGGCGATCGGCAGCGTCGACTCGAATCACCTCTTCTTCGTGGAGGGCATCCTGCTGCTCTCGATGAACACCGTGGTCGTCCACCT
>JALYYE010000137.1 GCA_030946735.1 Candidatus Dormiibacterota bacterium | reverse complement strand
GGTTGACGCGGCGGACTTCACCGCTGAGGCCGAGCTCGCCGATGGCCACCAGGTCGGCCCCGGCGGGCCGGTTGCGCTTGTTGGACGCGATCGCCAGGGCCACCGCCAGGTCCGCGGCAGGCTCGGTCAGTCGCACGCCGCCCGCGGCGTTGACGAAGACATCGTCCCCACCGAGGTCGACGTGGGCGCGTCGCTCCAGCACGGCGATCAGCATGTGAAGCCGGTTGAGGTCGATGCCGTTGACGGATCGGCGGGGCGCGCCGAACCGGCTCGGCGTGGTCAGGCTCTGCAGCTCGACGAGCAGCGGCCGGCTGCCCTCGAGCGCGACGTGGACGACATTGCCAACCTCACTGAGGGAGCGGTCCTGCAGAAACGCCCGGCTGGGGTCACTCACCTCGTGCATGCCACTGTCGCGCATCTCGAAGACGCCGATCTCATCCGTTGAGCCAAAGCGGTTCTTCTGGCTGCGCAAAATCCGGAAGCTGTGGTGGCGTTCCCCTTCCAGGTAGAGCACCGTATCGACGATGTGCTCGAGGACACGGGGGCCGGCGATCGCGCCTTCCTTGTTGACGTGGCCGACCAGGAAGATCGGGATGTGACTGCTCTTGGCCAGCAGCATCAGCCGGCCGGCGCACTCGCGCACCTGGCTCACGCTGCCCGGCGCCGACGTGACAGCGCCGAGGAAGACCGTCTGGATGGAGTCGATCACGGCGAGCATCGGTCGCGTCTTCTCGAGATGCTCGATGATGCCGTCGAGGTCGTTTTCGGCCAGCACCATCAGGCGCTCGCCGTCGACGCCAAGGCGCTGCGCCCTCAACTTGAGCTGCTGTACCGACTCTTCCCCTGACACGTAGAGCACCGGGCCATAGGAGCCGGCCACTTCACTGGCCAGCTGCAGCAGCAGGGTCGACTTGCCGATGCCTGGGTCACCGCCAACCAGAACGAGCGATCCCGGCACGATACCGCCGCCCAGCACCTGGTTGAGCTCTCGCATGGCCAGCCGAAGTCGATTGGCCTGGGTGAAGCGGACCTGGGCCAGTGGCATCGGCTGGGCGCTGGAAATGCTGACCCGTCGCGCGCCCGTTCGCGATGGCGCTTCGACCCGGACTTGCTCCTCGACGTAACTGTTCCAGTTGCCGCACTCCGGGCAGCGTCCCAGCCATTTCGTCGACTGGTTGCCACACTCCTGGCAGGCGAAGATCATGCGCGGCCCGGATCTCACGCTCGCCTTTCCACACCGGGGCTCGCTGATGTCGTCCTCACGTTCGCCCGTAACTATAGAATCGGTCCGCGACAGCTGCGTGTCGAGTCCTACGCTCTTACGCGCGGCCGGCGAGTGAGGGGCGCAACGGTCCGGCCGTTCTGCGAATCACGGATCAGCGTCGCCAGCCGTTTCTGCCGAGTCTCCTCCCGCTTAGCGCTGATCACCCAGTAGATTGCGGTCTTCCTGTACGAGGGCGGCTGGCTTTCGAAGAACGCCCATGCCTTATTGTTGGCACGAAATGCCCGCTCCGCCTCCGGCTCGAGGCTTGCGGCCTTGCGCTGTTCGTAGCTGTAGATCGCCGACCGCTCATCGGTCCGCCGCTCGAAGGCCTTGAGGCCGGCCGGTCGCATCCGCCCTTGCTTGATCAACTCCTTGGCTCGGGCGATGTTGATTGCGCTCCAGGTGCTACGTGGCTTGCGAGGCGTTATCCGGTTCGAATACCTGACCTCATCGATGCCCTTCCGGACGCCGTCGATCCAGCCGAAGCAGAGTTCTTCATCAACGAGCTCCTGCCAGGTGATGCTCGGCTTTCCCGAACCCCGCTTGTAAAACCCGACCAGCAATTCACTCGCGGTCGCGTGGTTCTCTTCGAGCCATTGGCGCAATTCCGCGGCAGTGGCAAAGAATGTCGGTTGCATGCAGGCACAGAATAGTGGGCCAGCCGTCGGTAAAGATGAGTGCGGACTGAACGCATTCGTTCCCTCCTGAGGAAAACGCGAGGGCCGGCGATCGCTCGCGCCGGCCCTCCTCAGTGGTTAGTCGCCCTGCTGGTTGTTCTCGTCGTTCCCCTGATCGAGCAGGTCTTCGCCTTGCTGGATCAACTGGCGCGCCTGGTGTTCGTTGATCGCCGTGCCGCCGAAGGCGGCCGCATTGAGCATCGAAATCATCTGGCTCGCGATCGCGTTCCGTTTACTTGTCAGAGCGATCAACTGGTTCTCGATGTGCGCGTAAGTCGCATCGTTGCCTTCGAGTGCTTTGGTCGATTGCTTCAGGGTGGAGAGGCCAAGCTCACCCACCGGGGCATTGATCTGCTTGTAGACCTCGCCCAACTCGCGGAGGGTCTCGCTATGCGACCGCAATGACTTGGGCAGCGCGCGCGAATTGATCACCTCGACCATGACTCGACCGTCGCCGGCATAGTCATCTTTGAGACCGACCAGCGTCATGATGGTTGGGCGGACGTCGGTATGGTCCGACCAGATTTGGTTCGTTCTGCCAAGGTGTTTGATCCCGGGTCCGACCATACCCAGCCAGGTTGTGACGATCTCCGGCTGGAAGCCACCATGTTGCCAGGCAAAGGCCGAACTCTGGCTCAAGCACGCCGTGGGCGTTTGAGCCGAAATCGGAGCGCAAGTCGGTCCACCCCGGAAGAAGAAGTAATCGGCGTTGGCAAACATCACCAGCGTCGGGGTGCGCTGCGGATCGACCGTCACCATGTGGAGGAGCTTCAGTTCGACGGAGTCCGCCAGCCGCTGTGTAATGACGGTCCGTTGGCCGGTATTGCGATTCTGCGGATCGACAAGAGCCGCGAGATCGTGGTCGAACTGCCTGGTCACCGCCGCATCCCGGGACGGGTTGGTGTCGAGGTAGATCGCGGGTGCCATGTCGGCGTGCACCTGGAACGGCGTGGTGTTCCCCGTTTCGGCGTTGAGCAGCCCGCGAAGGTTGCCGGCAATCTCGCCAATGGTCGGCGTGGCCGCGCTATGGTCGTAGTGGCAGAGGACCGCGATGCCGTTGCACCCGGCCGGCGTTCCAGCCCTGCCGGCGTAATGGTCGTTCTCGTCCGAGGTGAAGACGAACAGCGTGTTGCTCTTGTTGATGCCATCGGCGGCAAGCCTGTTGAAGAACGTGCCGAAGGCCTGATCGTATGCCTTCAACTGATCCTCGTAGGTCTTCTCTCCAGGGCCAAGCGCGCCACCATCGCCGCCACCCGTGTGGTCACCGTGAGCGTCCGAGATGTAGGCGTAAGTGATCGGGACGTTGTGCTCCTGCATCGCCGCGACGTAGGCGAGCGACTGGGCCACCGAGATGCCACTGAACCCCGGAAAGCCGGGCGTGCCGCTGTCGGGGTTGATCATGGTCTGATGGTTGAGGTCGGTCATGTTTCCGCTCGCATCGCGGAGGTCCGAACCAGGCGGCGCAATCACCGGAGCGACGTACTTGTGACCAAAGAGCGCCTTAAAGCCGGTGTATCCGCCGGGTTCATCCGGCAGAGCATCGGTCTGCGCATGGCTTGAGCCTGCGCAGACGGCCGCGCCCTGCGCGCAGTGGATTGCGATCCCGATGAAGTCGGCGGTCGCTTGAGCCGAATTCGCCCCCGCTTCGATGGCCTCCGGAGAGCCGGCGCCGAAGACCGTCTTGACATTGGCGGCCGATTCGAGCTCGATGTTGGCGGTCGATACGCCGCCGAAGTTACAACCAGCCCGGGTGAAGGGGACCCACGGTGCCGGCGTGTTCTTGTTGCCGGCGGTCACCAGATTCGGCTTGGTGTCGGTGGGCGGCGAAGCCAGGTCGGTCCAGTACTGAAACGAGCCGGCACCGACCGAGGTGCTGCCGTCGGCCTTGAAGACTCGGTAGCTGTTCGAAACCGGCATCCCGTGCCGATCGGGATACAGACCGGTGAGGGTGGTGACGATGTCGTCCGCCGTGTGTGAGATCAGCGGAGTGTGGTGATTGGACGACAGCATGCCGTTGTTCTTGAGGAAGTTCGACAGGTTCGGCATCTGCTCGAGGTCGGACGGCACGCTCGGGTTGTCGCGGGTCAGGTGAACGTTATCGAACTGAACTTCGATCACATGCTTGATGGCGCCGTTTGCCGAGCTGAGATGACAGCCACTCGCGGCCGCCGCGGGCGCCGCGCTGCTGATCGACACGAATCCTGCAATACTGGCGGGAAGCAGCGCCGCCGACAGCCAGCGAGCAAGCGAACGCCGTCCAAACGTGGGCCCAAGAGTCATGTTTCCTCCTTCCCTGAATCGATCCCCTCTGCACTCTGGCCGCGGCAGCCGAAGGTTTGGCGAATGCCAAATGAATGTTCCGTTAAACCTTAGCGCAGACCGGTGTGTATTGTGGCAGAGAAATGCGGATTGGTCTAGACGTCGCGCAGCACCAACTCCTGTGGCCGGAATTGGCCGAAAGAGTGCAATTCGCCGAGTCAGCTCGATTCGACGGTGCCTGGGTCTTCGATCACTTCACGCCGCTTTACGGGGACCGGAACGGCCCATGCCTGGAAGGGTGGACCCTGCTGGCCGGCCTGGCCGCAATCACCACCCGGATCCGCCTGGGGGTGTTGGTGACCGGGATCACCTACCGCCACCCGTCGATCCTGGCGACCGAGGCGATCATGGTTGACCACATCTCCAATGGCCGGCTCGAGCTCGGCCTGGGCGCTGCCTGGCACCAGCCGGAGCACGAGGAGCTGGGGATTCCCTTCCCGCCACTCAAGGAGCGGGCCGAGCGTCTTGAAGAAGGC